>NZ_SZWV01000007.1:21991-29235 GCF_005280945.1 Citrobacter sp. wls718 | reverse complement strand
AAACCGCCTATGGACCACATAGTCTCCCAGGACCAGTGTTGTACCTTTTTAAAAGGGGCATAAAAACAAGCGGCACTAGCGGCACCGATAAGATGCCATAATATCCCCATCGTAATTGCGTTACCCATTCTGGTTCCTTTTAAATTGTCGTTCTGGCTGGATGAAAATCACCCGTTTTGATATTCAAAAGTCTAAAGAGTGAGTAATGAATTAACCTTCAGCATGCTGCCGTAGGATGGGCAATGCTGGCAAAATTCAGGGGATGAAAAGGATGTTGATCACAAATGCTGATCCGCCCCTCTTTTTTGAGAAGGGCGATAATATTAAGGGTTAGCAGATTTTTACCGTCTGAATACCCAGTAGCCAGGCGAGTTTTTCCAGTACCTCACCATGATGACCAAGGCCAATGCTGCAATGATGGGCTGGACCGCCCATGCACCATTGTGTGGTGAAATCGCGAGCCGATAACGGGAAGCGATAGCGGCTGTTGGTATTGCCGATATCCAGGACTTCACCTGCCACTGCTTCCCCTTCGGCATACTGCAAACGCACCCCGTTTTCGGCATCTTCAATGACCGAAAGAAAGGTTACCGGGCCCGGTTTCACGGTCATCTGGATAGACACACCTTTACCCGGTTTACCATGATAAACCGGCAGCGGAACCAGACGCACCGGACCATCAGCCATCAGCGGGTGCGCCGGGCCATCATGTCCCCACAATACAACATCATCAATAAATTCAATTCCATATGGCTCAGAGAATGAACCACCCGCCCCCAGAAGCTGCTGAATTTTCATCGCCAGTACATTTTTGATTTCATATTCACCTGCCACGGGAATACCACGGTGGGTGAGTAGTGTGTTGCCAAGAATGATTGAGGTGATGATGTTCTCGTAAGCATTGCCGTTTCTACCTTCGTAGTAGTAGGCCAGTGCACCGAGTGTGTTCTGGGCAATCAGTTTATCCATGGCGCAGGCGGTGGTGAGTGCGCGATCAAGCTCTGCCGGTTCGCATGTCGGATCCAGCTGAAGCACACGGTACATTTCCTGTTGTTTGACGCTGAGATCTGTCTCGCTGACCTGCTCGCGGTATTCCGCCAGCTCACACATTTCCAGTGGCTTAAAGCGTACGCCCAATTTGGCGGAGAGGTTCGTCATATTGCTGTAAACGTCCACCATGCCGTCATAATAGTGTCCGAGTACGCCGACCTGACAGTTTGCCAGCATTTGGCGGGCATTAAGGGCTTGTAACCACTGTGCCATTTGTTGCCAGACGTACTCATCGCCCTGTAACGCACCAACAATCAACTGAAAGCGGATATTCGCACGATTAAATACGTTTGCCAGTTCGGGCGCGCTGCAGGCCTGGCAGTGCGCCAGCCACTCTCCAGTACGTCCGCCCCGATCGGGAATTTGGCGGATTGCCGAATAGGGCAGACCAGGCTCCGGCTGTAGGGCCATAATAATAACTGGCTTATTGATACTCTGTACAAGGGGTAGAACCGTTGCGCTGAGTGCGTAGGTGCTAATGTAAAGACAGACCGCATCGACCGGCTGCTGTTGTAATCGCCTGATAAGATCATCGGCTTTATCGACGTTATCAATCAGGCCGCCATTAATGACGGTGGCCTGTTGCGCCGTCAGACGCTCATCAATCGTTTGCAGGTAACCCTGCAAGCGTGACTCCAGGCCAGCAAACTGGGGCCAGTATGTGTCGAGGCCGATTCCGAAAAGGGCGATGTTGACAGACATAGCAATATTTCCTTGTGAGATAATCCGCAGACTATCTCGTGCTTTGTCTCCCATGTCCTTTATGTCGCTGCCTGTTTCCTACGCAGGTTGGCAAAATTCGCCTGATTTTCCCGGTGGCGCTCACATTTTCATCTTGCAATAGCCCTGTAAAAAGTACGGCATTGATAATCATTTTCAATATCATTTAATTAACTATAATGACTCAACTGCTTACGCGGCGTTAACACTGGCCGCCCGACAATACTGGAGATGATTATGAGTTATACACTGCCATCCCTGCCGTACGCTTATGATGCCCTTGAACCGCACTTTGATAAGCAGACGATGGAAATCCACCATACCAAGCACCACCAGGCCTATGTAAACAACGCGAACGCTGCGCTGGAAAGCCTGCCTGAATTCGCTAGCCTGCCTGTTGAAGAGCTGATCACTAAACTGGATCAGCTGCCAGCGGATAAGAAAACCGTACTGCGTAACAACGCAGGCGGCCACGCTAACCACAGCCTGTTCTGGAAAGGTCTGAAAACCGGTACTACGCTGCAGGGTGACCTGAAAGCGGCTATCGAACGCGACTTTGGCTCTGTTGATAACTTCAAAGCTGAATTTGAAAAAGCAGCGGCAACCCGTTTCGGTTCTGGCTGGGCATGGCTGGTACTGAAAGGTGACAAACTGGCTGTGGTTTCTACTGCCAACCAGGATTCCCCGCTGATGGGTGAGGCTATCTCTGGCGCTTCCGGCTTCCCGATCGTGGGCCTGGACGTTTGGGAACACGCTTACTACCTGAAATTCCAGAACCGTCGCCCGGACTACATCAAAGCGTTCTGGGACGTGGTGAACTGGGACGAAGCTGCGGCGCGTTTCGCGGCGAAAAAATAAGCCCCATACAGCCTGATGGCGTAGAGCGGTAACGCTGTATTGCCTGATGCACTTACCCGGCCCACATCATGATGCGGGCCGGGTAATATTAACGCCCAAACACCTCATCAATTATTCGGCATTGGTCCTCGTTTAACTCCCCACCTGCATTACGCGAAACGCCGGTGCAATAGCCAAACTTACGCGACACCACGGTTTTAATGGTGGTGACAAAATCCTCGCCAATAGCGTAGATGGACATGTACGTGCCAATCTTATCCTGAATATCACGCAACGCTGCCAGGTCGCCCTGTTTAAACGCCTCGCGTGCGTGGACAAACAGCTCAGGCATCACGTTATTTAGGCCAGAAATAATCCCTGCGCCGCCTGCCAGCAGGTTGGGGATGTAATATTCGTCGTAACCGGAGAGTACGGCAAAATCTTTGCGTACAGCGCGGGTGGTCTGAATCATACTGCGGGTATGGGACTGGCAGTCCACGGTGTCTTTGATACCGGCGAAGTTCGGGAATTCCCCGGCCAGGGTAGCAACCAGCTCAGGTGTTAAATCACAGCCGGTACGGGCCGGGAAGTTATAGGCAAACCATTGACCGCTGAGTTGTTGCCCTAACTGGCGGAAGTAGCTCAGCAGCTGCGTTGCCGTTTGTCCGTAATAGTAAGGTGGCAGGATCATGACGGCATCGTATCCCGCGTGATACGCTTCCTGCGCCATCAGTAGCACATCATTCTGGCAGGTGGATGAGACGTTGGCGACCATCTTCAGCGAGCTCATAGCTCGGGCTTCACGGATCAACTGCAGCCTTTCGTCGAGCGTAAAGGAGGCAAATTCCCCAATGCTTCCCATCAGCAAAATAACGTCGATCTGTGCCTCGGTAAGGCGTTTGAGATGCTGGCTCAGACCGTTGAAATCGATCTTGCCGTCATTGTCCATTGGCGTAATGGAAGGACACCAGACGCCAGCAAATTGCGATTGACCCGTCACGTTGTCGACTCCTTAATTGAAATGTTGTTTCAAAACCAACTTACATTGATAGCATGTGTCCCTACGTTTCACACCAACCGTGCTCTCATTTTGAGCGAATAGGGTAGAATAAATAGGGTGTAATGGGGAAAAGTTATCGGGAGAGGGAACAGATGCGATATCCGGTTGATGTATTTGCAGGCAAGATTCGGGATTACACGGGAAGCCGCCCCAGTGCGATTGCGAAAGTTCAGGTCGATGGCGAGCTGATGCTGACCGAATTAGGGTTGGCAGGGGATGAACAGGCAGAAACGAAAATTCACGGTGGGCCGGACCGCGCGCTGTGCCACTATCCGCGTGAACACTACCTACACTGGCGACAGGCTTTTCCTGAACAGGCAGAGTTGTTCGTTGCGCCCGCTTTTGGCGAGAACCTGTCAACGCAGGGCATGACGGAAGAGAATGTTTTTATTGGTGATATCTTCCAGTGGGGTGAGGCGCTGATTCAGGTCACACAGCCACGCTCGCCGTGTTTTAAGCTGAATTTTCATTTTGCTATTAGCGATATGGCAAGCCAGATGCAGGATGTGGGCAAGACCGGCTGGTTGTGCAGCGTTATCGCACCCGGCATGGTATCGGCGGATGAGCCGCTGGTACTGGCGTCTCGTGTGAGTGACGTTAGCGTGCAAGAGGCCATCGCCATTGCCTGGCATATGCCGTTTGATGACGACCAGTATCACCGTTTGCTGTCGGCGGCGGGGCTGTCAAAGAGCTGGACCAGAACCATGCAGAAACGCCGCTTAAGCGGCAAGATCGAAGATAATTCGCGGAGATTGTGGGGAAAATAAGGCGGTTATTGAACCTGTAGGCCGGATAAGATGCGTTAGCATCGTCATCCGGCGCAACAGGCACAATTACGCACGTTTATACAGCGGCAGCCACAGCACCAGGCGCAGACCACCCAATGGGCTGTCTTCGGCCTTGACCCAGCCACGATGCTGCTGAATAGCTGTTTCAACAATTGCCAGACCCAGACCAGTACCGCCAGATTCGCGATCGCGCGCTTCATCGGTACGATAGAACGGACGGAAAATCTGTTCTCTGTCTTCGGGGCTCACGCCCGGACCATCATCGTCCACGGTGATGGTAATCCCGTCTTTATCCACCGCGAAGCCCACTTCAATCCTGGTGTGTGAGTAGCGCAGGGCGTTGCGAACAATGTTCTCCAGCGCACTTTCCAGCGTATTCGGGTTACCGTACAGCGGCCACGGCCCTGGCGGGAAGTTAACTGTGAACGATTTGCCCATCTGCTCGGCTTCAAAGGCGGCGTTATCCAGCACGTCACCCCACAGGTGATTCGCCTTCACGGTTTCACTGACCAGCGCGTTTTTCTGCTGATTGCGCGACATGACCAGCAGATCGTTGATCATGCTGTCCAGTCGATGCGCTTCCATTTCAATACGCTCCAGCTCTTTGCTCTCGCCGCTACGACGGCGCAGCAGCGCGGTCCCCAATTGCAGACGCGTTAACGGCGTTCTCAACTCGTGAGAGATGTCCGACAGCAGGCGTTGCTGTGAGGTCATCATGCGTTCCAGCGCCGTCACCATCTGGTTAAAGCTGGCACCTGCCGCCAGGAATTCTTGCGGACCGGCTTCCAGTTCAGGATGCTGACGCAGGTTGCCCTGTGCCACTTCATCCGCCGCATTTTTCAGCTTACGTGCCGGTTTTGCCAGACTCCAGGCCAGCCAAAGCAGCAACGGAGAGCTGACTAACATGGTCACGATCAGCAGTAACAGCGGTCGGTCAAACAGCAGGTTGATGAAGTCAGATTGTGAACTGCTGGCAGGCCGAATGAGGTACAGTTGGTAGTTATCTTCGCCATCTCTGACGGAGAAAGGCCCAACCATTTCAACACGACCGTATTTTTTCTTTTGCGGATGATCGGCGTTATCGGCCTGACCAATAAAGTTACGAATGATCTGCATTTCGTTGCGTTCTGCGCCGATCACGCGTCCTTCCGTCGTAACAAGTAATAACCGCTGTCCCGGCGGCGCCCACTTGTCTATCGCACGAAACAAGCGACGCCACCACATCAAATCGTTGGGCGGATCGTTCGCCAGTTCAGCTTCAACGTGCTGCTCAATCATCAACCCCTGGCGCTGTTCGCTATCCAGTAGCTCGGTCATCTGGCGTGAGTCGAGCTTGGGTAACATCAGCACCAGCATCAGCACCAGTGCCAGCGTTAACCAGAAGATGGCAAAGATGCGTGCGGTTAAACTTCCTATCATGAAGCGGAGACCATCAGATAGCCGCGACCGCGCAGGGTTTTAAACCACGGGTGCCCGTCTTTACGCTCCGGCAGCTTACGACGCAGGTTTGAGATATGCATGTCGATAGCACGATCGAACGGTGTCAGGCGTTTGCCCAGCACTTCCTGGCTTAAATGTTCACGAGAAACCACCTGGCCGAGATGCTGCGCCAGCAAATACAGCAGGGTGAATTCGGTACCGGTTAACTCCAGGGTTTGCCCGTCAAAGCTGGCTTCCTGGCGACCTGGATTGAGGCTTAACGCATCCACCTCCAGCGTCGGCGAGCCGTTATCGCTGTTCTGCTGCTGTTCGCTCCAGTGGGAGCGGCGCAGAATGGCGCGGATACGCGCGACCAGTTCGCGGTCGTTAAACGGTTTGGGTAAATAATCGTCCGCGCCCAGCTCAAGGCCGAGTACGCGATCCAGTTCGCTGCCGCGGGCGGTCAGCATGATTACGGGGGTCTGGTGTGTCTGGCGAAGTGCTTTCAGTGTATCAATGCCGTTTTTCTTCGGCATCATGACGTCGAGCAAAAGTAAATCGATGCTGTCATCCAGAAGCTCCAGTGCCTGCTCCCCATCATGGGCAACCAGCACATCGAAACCTTCCATTTCGAGCAGCTCCTTTAACAGGGATGTCAGCTCTCGGTCATCATCAACTAGCAGTATTTTATTCATTTTTTACGTACCTCCGAGGCAGAAATTACGACATCAGGCGGCGCTAATCTATGACTTTACGTTGTTTTACACCCCCTGACGCATGTTTGCAGCCCGAATCGTAAACTGTCTCTCGTTGAATCGCGACAGAAAAGATTTTGGGAGCAAGTGATGGGCAAAGTTACCGCTGCCGTCATGGCCTCAACGCTGGCACTCAGTACGTTTAGCCATGCAGCTGAAGTCGTCACAGGCGATCACTGGCACCTGGGTGAAAGCTCTTCGCAACGTAATGCGCAGAGCCACATGTTTGACGGTATCAGTTTAACCGAACATCAACGTCAACAGATGCGAGATTTAATGCAGCAGGCCAGACATGAGCAGCCTCCTGTTAATGTTAGCGAAATGGAGACAATGCATCGTCTTGTCACCGCAGCGAATTTTGATGAAAGCGCTGTGCGCGCTCAGGCAGAAAAGATGGCACAACAGCAGGTTGCCCGCCAGGTTGAAATCGCCAAGGTCCGCAACCAGATGTATCGCCTGTTAACGCCCGAGCAGCAAGCGGTTTTAAATGAGAAACATGAACAACGAATGGAGCAGCTGCGCGATGTCGCGCAATGGCAAAAAAGCTCATCGTTGAATTTATTGAGTAGTAGCAACTCACGTTCCCAGTAGTAACCCTGTTTTCCTTGCCATAGA
>NZ_SZWV01000007.1:0-21948 GCF_005280945.1 Citrobacter sp. wls718 | reverse complement strand
CCACATGATGTGGGGGTTTTTTTTATCAGGTACTTAGAATAAATCCCTTATAAATCAACCATTCTTGCAACAGCCATAAGCAGTTACAAGAAGGATATAGCGTTACGGGTGTAGACAAGATGTAGACAACATTGTCACACCGCCAACCCGCCACCGAGAGGGTTTAACGTTACTGCGTGTTGCAGGTAATCAGGTGCAAGGTGAGCATAAACCATCGTCTGTTGTATGCTGGCGTGCCCCAGAATTTGCTGTAACGCAATAATGTTCCCCCCGTTCATCATGAACCAGCTTGCAAATGTATGCCGAAGCACATGCGTGGCCTGCCCGCGTGGTAAATCGGGCTTAACCTGTCTGAGCCGTTCGCAGAAGTTTTCATAGTCAACTTTGAACAGTGGCCCGGTGTCGCTGGTCTTGATCTCTTTCTCCAGTTCTTCCGATATCGGAACCGTGCGCTTTTTCCCGTTTTTGGTCTTAAGAAACGTCACGCGCCCGTGATTTACCTGCTCGCCTCGCAGCGTGCTACCTTCGCCCCAGCGTGCGCCGGTGCTTAGGCATAACAGTGCTACGCGTCGATCGTCGCCGGTCAGAGTATCCAGCAATTTGCTGATCTCTGATTTGGCGAGGTAGGTCATAGCTGGCGGTGCTTCTTTCAGTGGTTCCAGACCCTTACAGGGGTTTTCCTTCCTGAACTCTTCCAGCTTTATCAACGTGCTGAACATCCCGGACAAGCGGTAAATATCCCGGTTGATCGTTGCTGCGCTGATACCGTCTTCCAGCCGTTGGCTTCGGTGCTGTGCAATCATTCGCTTGTTCAGTCGGTTAACGGCTGGATCACTAAGCGCCCTGATTGTTTTATTCAGGTGCCGCTTTTCAATCTCGCCATTTTCCTGAGTCTGTCCATATAGCAGCCACCAGGTATCTAACAACTCGCTTAAGGTGCGTCGGTCAACGCTCGCGCCCAGCCATTCTTTTTTGTCGGCGTTGGCTAATACATAACGCTCAAAAAGAACTGCCTCTTGTTTCTTCTCAAATCGCCTGCGGATACGTTTTCCGTTACGTCCGCGCGGCCATACGTCCACTTCATATTGACCACCTTCAAGCTTCTTAATCGACATAAGAAAGCCCTCCGGCGTTTATTTCCCCATCCTGATAACAGATAGTGAAAATGTAATGTTTATAAACAGTTAACCAGTTTGTTTCTCGGAGCGGTCTGATCCAGTTGACTCTGGCCCAATGTGTGCGAGGGCCGGTGCGATTTGACCAGCTTGAGGGGCGGTCTTATCAGTCATAAGCCAGAGCGTGTATTTTGCGAAACGTGAATGCTGAGTGATCTTAAGCAAGATATCGCTACCAATACTCTCCACTCTTCCTGTCTCGTAATACTTCTGCGTGCCAGCAGGTATTCCAGTTAATTCAAAGAATTGCTGCCTTGTTAACCCCTCCGCATCCCTGATAGCTCTGATTTTTTCACCCACGCCGCTTGACGGGGTAGGGATTTCTACCATAACATTCTCCTTAAGGGTGGTAATCTCTACCATGAGCAACCGCCAATATAAGCAGTTACAAGCCGAAATAAGCGCCTAGCGCCGATGGGGATTATGACACATGACAGAGAAAGAGTTAGAGGGGTTCATTGAAGTGCGTCACGCCGTTGACGCGGTTCCATACCCTAAATTTGCCGAGTTAATCGGTAAGAAGCCCGCCACGGTTAAGAGCATGATTGAAGACGGTAAGTTGCCGATCATCCCGTGGAAGAACCCGGAAAGCCTGGGCGCCCGTGCTGAGAACTGGATCTACATCCCTGAGTTCAACCGCGCGATGCGCGATGCCTTCTACAACCGTCCGAAAGAGCAGCGTGATGCCTGGCTGCTCTGGATTGGTCTGTAAGGAGTCGATGAGATGACGGGCCAGTTAATACAATTAAGCCGCCATAGTTATATTTATCGTGGCTTCACCATTCATAAATGCCCGCGCAATGCCATTACGATGAAAACGGCATATAGCGTTTTAAATGATGGGAATTATTTAGGGCGTGATTTTGCTTTAGCCGAAGCAATGAAAACAATTGATAAGCTAAAAAGCGGTGAAAGTTATGAAGGCTGAAATGATTATCGGTCTTTCTATTTTTGCTGTGCTGGTTTTGCATTTAATTCAATTACTGATCAGACAGCGAAGCGAAAAAGTAAAGCAGCAGAGAGCTAAAGCGCTTGCTGAATTTAAAACCCGCCGCGAAGAAGTAGAGCGCAAGGCCCGTAGACAACTGTAGCAGGTACACGATATGAACGATAACGCCCCATCACTTGCCAGCCTGTTAAAGCACGGTTGCCAGGTCACGCACTACCGCAATACACGCGGCTGGATTGAATGCCCGGACGGGCGTTTCTTTAAACCGGAACCGAATAAGGTGCGCTTTATTAAAGGTATGAGTAAGCCTTTTGTTTATACGAAGAAGATAAACAAAGGCTTATTTAGTGCCTTAGCAAGTTTATTTAGAAAGCTGCTTTAGTAATTAAGTAACAGATAAAACTTTTTCTACCTGTCGTCACTTTATTAAGTGATGGCGCATTCACTCACCCAAAAAAGGGGTTAATTATGTTTGGCATGTTCAAGAAAAAAACCGCTGCTGTAAAAGTTGAATTAAAGAAAGTTGAAAACCGCGATCTGATGGAGGCCATTGTTGGCGGCTGTCTGCTGGTTGCTGCTGCTGATGGTGAAATTGAGAAAGAGGAAACCGCAAAGCTCGATCAGCTGCTCCGCTCGAATCCCCGCCTGAGCCATTACGGCAACGAAATCACCGCGCTGATCACCCGCTTCACCGAACAGCTTGAGGCAGGTTTCCGCGTTGGTCGCATGAATATCCTGCGTGAAATCGAAGATATCAAAAATGACCCGAAAGAGGCGGAGGAAGTCTTCGTCAACATGCTGACCATTGCCGAAGCTGACGGCGAGATCGAGCCGGAAGAGCAGAAGGTACTGGAAGAGGTTGGGCGTCGTCTGGGCCTGCGCGTTGAGGATTACATCTGATGAACCAGATGCTGAGCATGTTGCGGCCTGCGCTGGTTCTGCTGCTGGCTTTCATGGTGGTAGCGGTGGACTTCACCAGCTATCTGCTCTCAGCGGTTGGCGATCTGTTCTTCGTGGGGGCGCTCGTTATTCTGGTATGGCCTGCGATTAAGCCAGCCAAAGAGCAGCAGGGCGACGAGTAAGAGAGGCACCGGGCAACCGGTGCTTATCCGGGGCGTTACTTTCGAGTGGCGCGCCTGATAAGCGGCAGTGATGGGGGATAGGGCTATGAGTATCGTGCAAGAAAAACCAGTATCCGGGCGTCAGATGTTCCTTGAACAGCGCGCGCGTTTGCAGTCGAGTATTTCGGTTTCCCGCACCAATGACACGGCGAGCCGTTTCAACCGCCTGGGCGAGACTCAGAAAAAGGCGATCATCCTGCTGGCAAACGAAGCAGCGCAGCGGTTTAACGATCTGCCGTCCCTGACTCATTCCCATCTCACCATGCCTTTCGAACAGTTCAGCTCTCAGGACAAAGTGAGCCTGATGTTGGGCATCAAGCGCCTTGCCGAGCTGGCTGCGGCGTTGCCGTGGGAGTTTCCCGATTATGCCGCGCCACGCCTTGAAATTCAGGCGTTACGCGAATCACAGCCACCCGCGCCGGATGGCGCAGTCAATTAGTCACTGAATGATTAACCAGTAGTCAGGCGCATCACCGCGCCGGGCTTCCTGCACCCAGGAGAAAGCAAAATGAAGCACGTAATGATTGATATTGAAGCCATGGATAACAAGCCAACTGCGGCGATTGCGTCTATTGCTGCGGCAATTTTTGACCCTATGTCAGGTGCAGTTTCCGCCTCAATGTATCGGCGCATTGCTATTGAAAGCAGTGAGGCATTCGGTGGAACGCTGGGCGCTGAAACAATCAAATGGTGGTTTAAGCAGTCGGGAGAAGTACGAGCGGAAGTAATCAAAGAAGGGGCTTACTCCCTCCCTGTAGCTCTTAGTGAATTAAATATGTTTATCCTGGAATATTGTGATCTCGCGAGCGTGAAAGTTTGGGCGCGCGGCACTGATTACGATATGCCGATTATCTACAACGCACTGCGCGCTGTAGATTTAAAACCGGTCTGGAATTTCTGGAATGTCCGCGACGTTAGGACGGTTGAAGAGGTTGCGCTTACTGTCTGTGGGTATGCCTCAAATCGGCTTGTCGATTCTGAAAAGCATAACGCTGCCGCTGATGTGTGGAATCAGATCGCCCAGCTCTCAGACAACCTAAAAAGCCTCGCAGCCAAAGGCGCTACGGGGGCGGCATTATGATCCGCTCACTTCTCAAATGGCCCGGTGGCAAAAGCCGCGTGATGCCTGAATTACTGCCGCATTTACCAAAGGCTGGTTGCCTCGTTGAGCCTTTTGTTGGTGGCGCTTCCGTGTTCCTCAATACCGATTATCGCCGCTATATCCTTGCGGATATCAACCCAGACCTGATCCGCCTTTATCGTGAGGTCAAAAGCAACCCTGAGCTGGTTATTGATCTTGCCCGTCCGCTCTTTGCGACCGGCAACGCCAAAGAAGAATACTTACAGAACCGCCGCATTTTCAACGGTACAAAAGGTTTGCTTGATGTGGCCCGCGCTGCCCTGTTTCTCTACCTCAACCGCCACGGCTACAACGGTGTGGTGCGTTACAACCAGAGCGGCGGTTATAACGTGCCGTTTGGTCAGCACAAAAGCGCGCCTTACTTCCCAGAGGCGGAGATCCGCCAGTTTGCTGAGAAGGCCAACGACACAAAAACTATTTTTCTGTGCAGCTCGTTTCAAAACACCCTCAAAGTGATGGTTGGAACGGATGAAGCAATCTACTGCGATCCGCCGTACCTGCCTGCCAGCGAAACCGCCAATTTCACCCAATACCACACCGAGCCATTCACCGAGAAGCACCACCGCCATTTAGCGGCGGAGCTGCTGGAAGTTAACCGCAAATATGGCGCGCCGGTGGTCATTTCCAACAGTGACACCGAAACCACCCGCGAGATTTACCACCGCTTCCACCTGCATGAAATCGACGTGCAGCGCTCTGTTAGCACTGACGCTAGCAACAGACAGAAGGCTAAAGAAGTGATCGGCACTTTGGGCATCGTTGAAGGATGCCCGGCAGGTGGGTGCGGACACTGCGAGAGCAGCAGAGAATGCCTGGGCATCGCAGACGATTCAGAAATGGAGGCTCTGTAATGTCAAAAATCTATATCGCTGGCCAAATGAGCGGTTTGCCTGGCTTTAATCGCCCGGCGTTTCACCGTGCAGCCGCGCACATTGTACGGCGCGGAAATGTTGCTCTTAATCCGGCGATCCTGCCGGATGGCTTAGAGCAAGCGGAGTATGTGGATATCTGCCTTGCCATGCTTCGCTGCGCTGATGGCATCTTCATGCTGGACGGTTGGCAGCAGTCTGCTGGGGCAAAAGCAGAATACGCGCTTGCTGAAAAGTTGGGGCTGGATATTCAGCACCAGATGATTGATCGGTACATGGGCGCACGATGACCACCGCAGCAAGTGGGCGCGGCGCTCCAACGCCGCCCCCTCCATATCCGGGTAGCGCACAAGACGCCACCCGGTACGCTTACGAATGGCAGAAGCCGAAAGCTGCCATTTGTGTTGATAAGACTCCCGTTGTTGATCTAGTCGAGCTGGGTCAAGAACAGGAGTTTTTGGCGTGGGTGAAAGTTACCCTTTCGCCGCTACCTCGCTTTATTCGTCTGCGTCTGGCTTCCCGTATTGACAGCATTCACACCATGAAGGGCAGGCATATAGCCCGCTCTGAGTTGCGTAATATCATTCGCCGGGAGTTACCGTCCATCAACATGGTGAATGGGCAATATGCTATAGCAATGACCGATGAGGCAAAATCTCAGGCGGATACAGCATTCAATGAGTTAAACCCGCTTTACCACACGTTTAATACTTTGCACGGATTAGTTGAGCGCTTTAACCGCCTGCCGGACTTCACGGCGGAAGATGTTGAGCTGCTGGCGCAGGATATTGCTATCTACATGCGGTCTGTACTGAGTGAAGTTCACGAAACGGTAGAAACGCTGAGTGATCGCCAGTATGCAAAATGCCTTTACGACGAAGCGGCGGGCCTTGCGCGCCTCTTCTGCCTGACGCCGCCAAGAATCAGGCTAGCGCACTTTATTGATGATGCCACTACCGGCATCAGCAAGATGCTGGACGATCGCTATTGGAACAGGAATCTGAAAAAGTACGCCACCCGCTGGCGTGAGCACTTGCATATTGCATTTGGTGACGTGAAGCGGGGCGCTGCACCGTATTGCAGTAAGCACCATGTTGATGAGTGGGATGCCAGGCGTAAACGTAGCCGCGCGATCATGGCCCGTCTTGAACTGGAAGACCAAGACACCAAAGAGCGTATTTCACTTATTGAGCAGATCGATAAGAGCATTTCTAACCCGGCATTGCGCCGCGTTGAACTCATGACCCGCATTGGTGGTTTTGAGAAAGTTGCCACCGAAAGCGGCTATGCAGGCCAGTTTTTTACTCTGACAGCACCATCCAAATACCACGCCTATACCGTATTCGGTCATCGTAATCCCAAATGGAACGGTGCCAGCCCCAGAGCAACGCAGCGCTATCTTAATCGGGTATGGCAACAGATTCGTGCAGAGCTGGCCCGCCGTGAAATTCCTGTATTTGGTCTGCGGGTAGCTGAGTCTCACCACGATGGTACGCCGCACTGGCATGGTCTGCTGTTCTCTTTGCCGGAACATTCCGCGGAACTGCTGGAAGTAATGGAAGATTACGCCACTCGTGAGGATGCGGAAGAGTTGCAGGGCAAGCACGGCAACCGCCCGCGCTTCGAGATGAAACCGATCGATCAGGAAATCGGCAGCGCCACCGGCTACGTGGTGAAGTACATCAGTAAAAACATTGATGGTTACGCGCTCGACGGTGAAACAGACGACGAAAGCGGCAAGCCGCTGAAAGAAACGGCTAAACACGCTACCGCGTGGGCATCGTGCTGGGGCATCCGTCAGTTTCAGTTTTTGGGCGGCGCGCCGGTATCTGTCTGGCGTGAGCTGCGCCGGTTCCGCAATCAGGAACAGGCCGACAAGATAAACCCGCTTTTTGCTGAGCTGCACCGTGCTGCGGATGCTGGCGACTGGCAGCAATACACCCAGTTGCAGGGCGGGGCACTGGTTGCCCGCCGTGATCTGCCGTTGCGCATCTGGTACCAGCAGAAAGACGAGCCGAATGATTACGGCGAGTATCTGGATCTTATCAAAGGTCTGATGATGCCAGCCGTTCACATCCCACCAATTGAAACCCGCCTGCATACCTACCGCATTGTACGTAAGAAACCGGAGATTTTAGACGACTCCGGGCAGGCCGTTGACTTTGATTTTGACCTTCGGGGCGCGTCTGCGCCCCCTAGGACTCGTGTCAATAACTGTACTGAGGTCAAAAAACATACAATTTCAGGGGGTGACAATTCGCCACCAGTTGAGCCTGAACAGTATGAAATTGGTCAAATGACCCACGAGCAGAAAAAACGGCTCAACGAAAGCATCAGAAACTACAAACCGGAACGGCAAAAATCACCTGCTGATGAGTTTGAGGCGCTGGCTAATGCCATTACGGCATCAGATTGTGATGATATTGAGCAGGCCAGGGCGGAGAGCTATCTAAAAGTTGCTCAAGAATTGAGGCAGCAGGAAAGGGATATGCCTGCTGTTACCGCGCCAGCTCCTATATCAGCCGATCGCATTGCGGCACTGGATGATTTTGCCAGATCAATAGGCATAGAGCTGAGCACAGGCCAGTTATCGTTATTGCTACGCGGTGAGTGCTTGCGAATTGATGGCTTTATTGTCTCCGCAACCAGTAGCGGAGAGCTGAGACGCAGAAAAGATAACAGCGCTGACCGGAAGACCGCCGATTTGTGGCAGCATATGAAGCTAAGTCATAATGTTGACAGCAGAGATATCAGGCATGATCCCGTTGGCAGCTATGCGGAAATGTTGAAAAAAGCTGATCCGGCTGCGTGGGACAGGTTGTTTGGCACCAGGAATCAGGAGCAGCGCGTATGTTTGACGAAGAACAGCGAGAGCAGGAAGTAATTGATTTCATCAGTAACAAAATTAAGCGATGCCGTAAGTGTGGTAACGAGCTGCACTACAAGGAAAAGTATTATTTTAATGATCGCATTTGCTGCACCTGCAAGGGGTTAAAACCGTTTGACGCTCCCGAAGATATTGCTTTGTCTGAAAGCTGCGAGCCAGAACCAGCGCGGCTGGCAGATGAAGGCCATGATGCGCGAACCAGTACCGAGCGTGAGCTATTTAGCCGATATCCCGAATGGCAGTTGATGAATGAGAGGGCGGCAAAGAAATGGCGTGAAGAGCATCCGCCTGAAGAAAGCAGTCTCCCATCTTCCCGATCAGCGGTAAATTCCGCAGGCCCATTATCTGTTGAGCGCATCAATGAGCTGATGGCTAAATATGATGCCAGCGAAGCCGTGGATATCAGGCAGGAAGAGCTGATATCGCTGCTGTGGGAAGTGCTCTATCACCGCAAGATTAATCCAGTCTTCTGAATGGCAATCGTTATAACCTTCGCAACTTGTTGCGCAGGTTATGGCGATTCTGCGGGCGCGGGCGGCAAAGAGTCCGCAGCATCGCGAAGCGGTGCTTATGCTGTGTGCGTTTTTGGAAATGAGAGCTGAAACAATAATTTTAGTCATTACAGGCACTAATCTGGCTAAGCCCATTTGGGTGACTAGTCAAATTTAAAGGAATAGAAATGCCAAAAATGAAAGATGGGGATCTGCTTTATAAAGATTACGTTAACCACGCCCGATCAGCTGGTGACGACCCAACCAAGATTATTTCAGATGCCAAGCGCTTTAACAGGCATGAAAAATATGAGGTGCTTGATTTTCTTAATGCACTGCATGGACAGAACGGGGCAGACCTCGCCATCAAAACACGGCAAATTTGTGAGTGGATGATTCGCACCTATCTGCCTGGCACGATTCAAAGCACAAAAGCTGTTGAATCATGGGTTGCTGCAAACTTCGAAGAGCTTTCTAAAAAGTATCCATATTGATGATTTTCATCTCTAAAGGCCGTCATTGATGGCCTTTTTTTATTTTCTGTAGAAATTGCCGCACAATCCCGCATTAAATTGCACAATTTTTTTGACGGTACTTTTGCCAGACAAGCCCAGACGCGGCGCGGCCTGCCGTGATCTGCAAGTTTGCACAAAAAGACGGGGGTTTTGTGTGCGGGCGAGGCGGGGGAACCATCGCGCGCTGAGGGGGTAAGGAGGGTATACCTGTTCATACCGTTTTTCGCGTCTGTGCGGCCCTGTTTTGATGCGGTTGCGTTGTGGTCGGGTGAGGGGATGGAAAAGAAAAGCCCCTGCCAGCGTGGCGCTGAGGGGCTTGTATGGCGTTTGGCCTTCGGGCTGGCTGCGTCCACCTTCTGGCAGGGTGGGGCATCAATCTTTTTGAATGGTCAGGCGGCTGTTGATGGGGTTGCGAGGGCGTAAGGGTTAAAGCGGATCACCTCAAAGCCCAGCCAGTCATTCAGCTCTTTCAGGCTTTCTTGTATCGGCGTCAGCTCGTTGATGGAGAAGACGCGGGCGGCTTTCTCCACGTCACCAAACCCCCCGGCGTTGCCTGGCATCACCCCCATCAGTTGAGGCGGAACGCGGTGCGCGGCAAGCATATCATCCCGCGTTGCGTCCTTGATGCCGGTAAACTCATCCTTTGCCGCTATCTGGCTGAATGGCAGGATTTGCAAGCCGTCTTTCTTCCCGCCTGCTGCGTATACGAACAGGTTTTTAAAAGCGCCGCCGCCGCGCGCATCCTTCAATGACTTTTTCAGGCTCTCAACGTCTTTGTTGTTGGCGATCGGGTCGGTCAGGTAGACGATTACCCCGGCGTGACTGCCGTTGATGTAGTAGTTACGGCGGAACATGGTCGCTTCACTGTTGAGCATGGCGCTTTGTAACGAGGCCATGTATTCAGGTGCGCCATAGATCTCCTGGTGGATGCTGGGGTTTTTTATCTGGCAGATGCTGCCCGGCTTGAATGGGTAGTCCGCATCGCGACGGGTGATAAACCAGTATTGATCTTTTTTTAGGTCGCTGCCGCGTCGGGTATATTTGGCCTGGGCGTGTTTTAACGCTATAGGCTCGCCCAGCATGTTACGGCGCACCTCCATGTAGTTGTTGCCGAATACCAGATAATCCAGCACCCACGCGCTCATTTCCTGCCTGCTCAGCAGCGGGTGAGGGATGTAGCAGGATGTGATCACATTACGCTTAAAGACCAGCGGCGACTGATGATAGGCCGTTGAATCAAACATCCGGGCGATGCCGTAGGGGCTGATCGGTGGTTCAAAATATACGCCGTTATCAGCGCACTCCATGCAATCCAGCAACATGCTGCGATCGGTGATGGCTACCGGGTCGCCAAAGCTGAATGACTCAATGCCTGCGGTTTGTTCGCTGGCAACCGGCTGCGGTCTGGCCTGAAACTTTTGCTTTTTGCGGCTCACGTTTAAAACTCCTCTACAAAACTGTCACTACCGCCGCCGCTTTCGCTGCCGATCGGCTCGTTATACAAAGCTGTCATTGATGCCCAGGCAAGATCGCCGTGGTTGCTGCCGCGTTTGCGGTCGGAAACGTAGGTCATAACCCCGCCTTTCTGCACCTTGCGAACCGTCATAAATGACTGGACGAGATCCAGCATTCCCGCATCCACCTCCAGACGACCGGCACGAATCAACATAAGTGCTTTCATTACCATGGCGCGCTTGAGGTGTACGGAATACTGGTACTTCACCGCCAGCGGGAAGAATTTGACTACCAATTGCCAGACGGCATCACCAAAGCCGCCAGTGCCATCGATCGCGATGTGCTGGACGTTGTAACGCTCAGTCAGTGCCTCAATAGCTTTTGCCTGTTCCTCAAACTCCATACCTCTGAGCTGGATGCGTTCAATGATACGGAACTTGCCGCCCGGCACCGTTGGCGGAACTATGACGACCAGCCCGGCAGAGTCACCATTGCCGCTTCCCCCGTTGGGGTCATAGCCTACCCATATCCCGCGATCGCCTATCGGTCTGGGTGCGAATGGGTTCCAGTCGGGCCATACATCATCGTTAAAGCCGTCAACGCAGCAGCCGATCATGGCGTTGTAGTTAAAGGCGCGTTCGCCCACGGTGACGAAGCGGCAACGGTAAAGGTTGTCGTATTCCTCCGGGGAGTTTTCCATCTTGATGGTTTCAATTTTCACCAGGTTGAAGCCGAGTTTTACCGCATCTTCAATGGTGACAATCTGCCGCCAGATCCCATCCCCGCCCAGCTTGCCGTTTTTCAGCGCTTTATGGCTGACGTCTATTTCTACCCGTTCACCTCTGGGCCTTGCCTTGTTGAACAGGTCGCCAGTCCAGAAGGCATAAGCCTCATGCTCCTCTGTGGATGGCGTGGAAAAGTAGGTGCGCCGCAGCCCTTCATGGGTTGCCATGCCTGCGGCGACTTTGCGCAGCTCAAGGAAATTGTTAATCCAGAATGCTTCATCCAGATATAGATCGCCAGTGTAGCTCTGTGCCGTCGCTGCTGAGGTGCCGAGAAAGTAGAACGTTGCGCCGTTGCTCAGGGTGATGGCGTCGCCGCCTTTCAGCTCAACGCCAACTTGCGCCGCCAGTAGCTGGATGAACTTCTTGAACTGGAACGCCTGGGCGCGGCTGGCTGACAAAAAGATTTGGTTGTTGCCGGTTTCCAGCGCCCGTAAAAGTGCTTCGCGGGCAAAGTACCAGGTGGCACCAATCTGGCGCGATTTGAGGATAAAGCGGTTGCGGCGTTCGCGCTGCTTGTACCACCGTTTTTGATGCTCGTAGAGCGAATCCAGCACCAGAGCACGCAGATCCCCGATCTGCTCTTCCGTAAAGTGGTTTTTCGGCTTCTTCTCACGGCTTTTCTCTTCGCTGCGGTGCTCTTCGCGCTCCATCCGCACCAGTTGACGGGTTAACAGGTCAATGGTTTTGAAGTCATGCGCCGTCAGGTCTGGCTTTTCCGTCAGGCGTAACAGCCGCACCTGCATCCGATCCTGTACACGCTCCAGCGCGGTGGACTCGTCCCACTTATCGCGGCGACGCCATGAATACAGGGTGTTGGTACTCACGCCGATCGATTTGGCGATCTGCGTGATGCTGTATGCCTGCCAGTACATGACCTTAGCGGCAATCCGTGGCTCATCGTGGGAAGTCTGTTTCATGGTGGCAGAGTACCGCGCCCGCGCGCGCGTCGCTTCGGGTTGTCATTGTCGGAAAACGGCAACAACGGCAACGCTTTGCGCGTTTCGGCTGCGGCGGGAATGATAGGGGCACTGGTTAATATCACTCACTCATTCGGGATTTCGACATGCCAAAGTCAAAACCATTTCGCGTTGCTGTCGAGGGTGCTACCTGCGACGGTCGGACGCTGGAGCGTCAGCACATTGTGCAGATGGCTCAACGCTTTAACCCAACCGTATACGGTGCCCGCGTCAATCTGGAGCACCTCCGGGGTTACTCACCAAACAGTGATTTTCGTGCTTATGGCGATGTTATTGCCGTCAAGGCAGAGGAAATCACCGAGGAGCCGCTGAAAGGCAAAATGGGCCTGTATGTGCAGGTTGATGCCACTGATGATCTGGTTGCCCTGAAAAAGAGCCGCCAGAAGATTTATCACAGCATTGAAGTACATCCCTCTTTTGCGGATACCGGCGAAGCCTATTTGATGGGGCTGGCCTGCACCGATAGCCCTGCCAGCCTGGGCACGGAAATGATGGAGTTTTGTGCCAAAAACACCGTTAACCCGCTGGCCTCCCGTAAGCACGATCAGGCTTGTTTCTTCACCGCCGCCGTTGAATCCACGATGGAATTTGAAGATGAACAGCCGCCGCAGGATGAAGGTAAAAACTTCTTTGCCCGTGTTAAGGCGCTGCTGGGCGGTACGCAGCAGCAGTTTAGCCAGCAGAACGGTGAAAACCGCGAGGCTATCGAGGCGATTGCCGAGAGCCAGGGCAAGCTGCTGGACAGTACAACCCAGCTTTCTGTTGCGGTGAAAGGTAAGGCTGACGCCACCGAGCTGGAAAGCCTGCGTAAGGACTTCAAAGCGCTGGAAGAGAAACTGAAAGGCCAGGACGCCGAGCAGTACAACCAGCGCCCGCCTGCCACTGGCGGCGATGGTCAATCAACTCAACATCTGGCTGATTGCTGATAAGGCTCAGTGCGTCAGGCTCAGGAAAGGAAAATAAGATGCGTAATACAACCCGCGATTTGTTTGATAAGTACATCCAGCGACAGGCTGAACTCAACCATATCAGCGCTGCCCACGTCACCAAGGCGTACAGCATTGATCCGAGTGTTGAGCAGACTCTTGAGGACAAGATCCAGCAGTCGTCTGAGATGCTCAAGTTAATCAATATTTACGGCGTCAACGATCAGACCGGTGAAAAAATCGGCCTGGGCGTGAGTGGCCCGGTATCCAGTACCAACAATTCCACCACGGATCGCCGTCAGCCTACCTCTGTGGCGGCGCTGGATTCGAATAAATACACCTGTAACAAGGTGAACGCAGATACCTTTACGCCGTACACGCAGCTTGATGCCTGGGCAAAATTCCCGGACTTTCAGCAGCGCCTCAGCAATCAGATCATCAAGCGTATTGCTCTCGATCGCATCATGATCGGCTTCAACGGTACCAGCTACGCGGAGAAATCAGACCGCGCCGCCAACCCGCTGTTACAGGATTGTGGTATCGGCTGGCTCCAGCAGTACCGCACTAACGCGGCCCAGCGCGTGATGAAAGATGTCACCGTGACCAGCCGTGACGACACCAACCAGGTGATCGCGAAAGGTGATTACGGTAACTATGACTCCATCGTATTTGATGCGGTCAACTCGCTTATGGATGAGTGGTACAAGGATTCGCCTGATCTGGTGGTGATTACCGGGCGTAATCTGACGGTTAACCGTTCCTTCCCGATCATCAACGCTGTAAGCACCAATAACCCTAACTCCGAAGCACTTGCCGGGCAGTTGATTGCATCGCGCAAAACGATCGGCAACCTGCCGTCATTTATCGCGCCATTCTTCCCTGATGGCAGCATGTTCATTACCTCCTGGGAAAACCTGTCCATCTACTGGCAGGAAGGCGGGCACCGTCGCCGCATCGTTGAAGAGCCGGAGTATAACCGCGTCTCAACGTACAGCTCTTCGAATGATGCCTACGTCATTGAAGACTACGGCTATGGCTGTCTGATTGAAGGCATCACCGCCGCCGAGCCAGCACCAGCACCATAAGACGCCGCAGGCCAGCAGTGCGCTGGCCTGCTCAGGGGGCATAAATGTTAACACCAGCACAAAAACATTTTGATCGGGTGATGGCTGAGCGCCGCAGTAATCGCGGGACAACCACCGCCGAAAGAACTGCATACGAGCAGATACTTTTTCGCCTGCGCATGGATAAAGCCGACCTCAGCCGCATCCAGTCGAATGCCGGTAAGGCGAAGCTGAAAAGCGAGCGCCTGCCGGATTACCAGCCGTGGATTGATGGCGTACTGGCAGCGGATACGGGCCAGGCGGATGAAGTGATCACCACTGTGATGATCTGGGCAGCGGATGCCGGTGATATTGCGCAGGCGCTGCGGATAGGCCAGTACGTGCTGCGCCATAAAATCCCGATGCCTGACCAGTACAAGCGCACCACCGCCACGGTACTGGTTGAAGAAATTTGCGATCCCATCCTTGCCGCCTTCAAAGCGAACCCGGCAAAGGCAAGCGTGAGCATTGACAACCTCAACGCACTGAACGGCATCACCACCCATGAAGATATGCCCGATCAGGTAAGGGCCAAGTTGTTTAAGGCCATGGGGTACACCGTGCGCCTTAATCAGGATGTTGAATCCCAGCAGCTTGCCCGCTCGCATTTGCAGGAAGCTATCAGGCTCAACGCAAAAATTGGCGTGGCGCGTGATATCGAACTGCTTGATCGCAATATCAAAAAGCTGACCGCCGCCAACGGCGGAGAAGGTGAGGGCGATGCGCCACCGGTACAGCCGGAAGCGAAGCCAGAGGCCGCGAAAGCAGCGCCGGAGAAAGCGCCACGCACTACCGCAGCCAGGAACCAGAAAAACAGCCAGGCAAAAACGGCAGCAAAGAACAAGACGACGCGCAAAACCGCGAAGTCATAACGAATGTGCCCCCGCGCACCAGGCGGCACGGTGTGACGTAGTAAGGCCCGGCCTCTACTGCGTCACACCGTCCACCGCCTGCCTTATGGAGAGTCCTGTATGAGCCTGGTCGCCACTGAACCGGTAAGACCGCCATCAGATCCCGCGCCGGATGATGGCGGCGCAAAGGTTGAGAGCCTGCCTTTCTGGCCTGTCATTGTGCTGGCTGATTTGCGCCGGGCGATGCGCCTTGATGGGCAGGTAACGACCGATCGCCTTATGTCACGCACCATTGAGGCAGTGGCCCACGTCAACGATCAGCTTCTTCTGTGGCGTCAGGTTCAGGTTGATGCCGGTTATCTGACTCTGGCGGAGATCCCCGCCGATCCGGTGAATGGTGAATCGGTGAAGGTCTGGCGCTATAAAAATGCCGTCTGGTCACTGACCAAAGCCCTGCTGATTGAGGGGTATCGCGATATTGATACCACCAGTAAAGGGGATGACCACGCGCAGGCGCTCAGCACCCAGATAGATACGCTTTGGCGTGATGTTCGCTGGTCTATTCGCGATATCCAGAATGAAGATCGCGGCCTTGCGGAGCTGTGCTAATGAACGTGCAGGCGCAGCAGGATGACACCGTTGATGAACTCTGCTGGAGGTATTACGGCAGGACGGCGGGAGTAACCGAAGCCGTGCATGAAGCCAATCCGGGGCTGTGCGACAGCGGCCCGCTGCTGAGTGCCGGGCAGGTTGTTTATCTTCCAGAATTACCACCACCCACCCAGCGGGAAACCGTGCAGCTATGGGATTGAGAGGTTGCCATGAGCGACGTACCTACGGGGATGCTGGAACAAACAATGAAATGGATTGCTACTTATCTGCCGACGCTTTACGCGGCAGGCGCTGCGCTGAGCATTTCGGCGCTTATGAGTCTGTATGACGGTCAGTCAATGCTGAAAACCTCCACCGGTTCACTGGTCTGCGGGATCGTTACGCTGGCGGTTGCCGGTTCGCTGGAATATCTGGGCTTGCCGTCTAATGCCGTTACCTTCGTGGGTGCATCCATAGGTTTTATGGGGGCTGACAAGGTACGCAACAAAGTGACCGGCTTTATTGAAACCCGTATCGGGGGAGCGAAAGGAAATGAGTGAATTTAAATTCAGTCAGAGAAGTGAAAATAACCTGAAAGGTGTTAACGCTGACCTTGTGAAAGTCGTCCGCCGCGCCCTTCAACTTTCTGCCGTTGATTTTGGTATCACCGAAGGGCTTCGCACTGTAGAGCGGCAAAAACAGCTTGTTGCTGAGGGGAAAAGCCAGACGATGAACAGCAGGCATATTTCAGGCCATGCGGTTGATGTGTTTGCGTATCCGACTCCGGCAGGTTCATGGGACTGGAAATATTATCAGCAGATTTCCGAAGCCTTCAAACAGGCGGGAAAAGAGCTAAATATCCCCGTTGAATGGGGTGGCGACTGGAAAACCCTGAAAGATGGCCCGCACTTCCAGCTACCTTATGCGGCTTATCCTGCATGATTCTTAACTGGCTCAGGCAACACTGGCGCGGCCTTCTGGTCGCGTTAGTTCTGGGTGCTGCCTTCCTTTCTGGTTCGTGGTTTGGTGCCAGCAAGGCTAATACAGCCTGGGCACTGAAATGGAAACAGCGGGATGCTGACGATGCTACCGCGCTGGCAAAGCGGCAGGCAGAAGCCAGAGCCGAAGAACAGCGCCGACAGGGTGAAATAGATGCGATTGAGAAAAGGGCTGAGGGGCAGATTGCTCAGGCCGCTGCTGATGCTGACCATGCCCGCGCTGTTTCTGACGGGCTGCATGACGAAGCCGCAAAACTCGCCGCCAGACTGGCAGCAAGTGAACGCGCCCGCTGTGCCGCAACTGCCAGCGAAAGCGCGACAGGCACCACCGGCAGCGAGCTGCTTGCCGAGCTGTTCCGCCGCGCTGACCAACGAGCGGGAGAACTGGCGGCAATTGCTGATCAGGCAAGGATCC
Organism: Citrobacter sp. wls718; assembly: GCF_005280945.1. NCBI lineage: Bacteria > Pseudomonadati > Pseudomonadota > Gammaproteobacteria > Enterobacterales > Enterobacteriaceae > Citrobacter > Citrobacter sp. wls718. The sequence goes on along the minus strand of NZ_SZWV01000007.1, from coordinate 4,699 downwards.
GAGGGCTGACCTGTGAAGCGGCTTATGATGCGCTGACAGGGGGCAAGGCGGTGGAGAAATAGCGATGTTAAAACCCGATCTACTGCGTAAACACATCAGCCACGCGGTGCCGTGGTTGCGTGACAACCCTGATAATCTGGCGGTGTATGTCCAGAAGGGGCGCATGGTGAGCACCGGGCAGCGCTCTGCCTCGTTTGAATACGAGTACACTATTGAGGTGCTGGCGATGGATTACCCTGAGCCGCTGGATTCCCTCAGCCTGCCCATTCTGGCATGGGCGCGCCTGTATCAGCCTGAGTTGCTATTCAACCCTGACCGCGCCCGCGATGGTATCACCTTTGAAGCGGATATCCTGAGCAATTCCACCATGGACGTGCTCATCAAAATCCAGGCCAGTGAGGCGGTTGTTGTCAAAGTTGAAGATGGCAAGCCGGTTATTCATCATCGCGCTGATCCTATGCCGGGGCCGGAGCTGGGTGCCTGGTCACTGGTCTTTGAAGATACGGTAAGCGGCGAGACGTGGACGGACTAAATGAACGCTGATCCGCTGTTCCATGCCCTTGATGATTATCTGGCAACCGTGGCGGCGCAGCTCGCACCGGGCCAGCGCCGTAAGCTCACGCGCGAGGTGGCTATTGGCCTGCGCAAGCGCCAGCAGCAGCGCATCAACAGCCAGAAAAACCCCAGCGGAGAAAGCTATACGCCGCGCCGCCGTAAGATTTTGCGTACTCAGGGCGGGGTTAAATTCCTGTGGAAAGATGAAACGCGTGAGCTGAGCAACTGGCGCACCACCGGGCGCGGCGAGCAGCGCGCTATCACCGGTTATGATGTTGATAAAGGGGCGTTGCGCACGTTCTATAAGCGCGATATTCAGCGCTATATTGAGATCTATCTTAACCAGACCAAGCGCACCACCACCCGCAAAGAAAAGATGTTCCGCCGCCTGCGCACCGCTCGCTTTCTCAAGGCATACGGTACCGCCAGCGCCGCCGTGGTCGGTTACTCCGGGCATACCGCCGAGATCGCCAGCGTTCACCAGTATGGTGAGGTTGATACCGTGGCTCCCGGTGCCCGCACCCGTTACCCCGCGCGTGAATTGTTGGGCTTTACGGAAAGCGATCTTGACTGGCTGGCGGATACCATCGTCAGTTTTCTGCAACCCTGACCCCTTCCTGCAGCACTGTTAAAAGTGACGGTGCTCGATGCGTTTTCCCGCCACTGTCATAGCTGGTAGTGTCTGCCGGTACCGCCATCCATTGTTACTAACTCCTGACAACGACAGCGCGTTGCTTGCGCGCGCGTGGATCATGAAACTGGCTGTAAATTTAATAACGCAAGTCAGCTTATGAACCTGAATGAACTCTATCGCCTGATCTGTAACCTTGTCCGTATTGGTACGGTGACGGATGTTAATCTTGCTGCTGAGCCGCCAGTTGCGCGAGTATCAACGGGAGAGAATACAACGGACTGGATTCGCTGGGCGGCTTTGCGCGCCGGAACGGCTGTTACATGGTGGGCACCATCACCGGGCGAGCAGGTGTTACTTTTTGCCCCATGCGGTGATCTGGAAAATGCCGTCATCATGGGCAGCTTGTACAGCGATAGCGTGAAACCACCGGATAACGGTGAAACGTCAAATGTAACATTGCACCCTGACGGGGCGAAGGTGCTGTATGACCCGGCAACCGGCGCACTGGCTGCTACTGGTATTAAGAGCGCAACGGTAGAGGCATCTGACTCAATCGCCGCGACTGCCCCTAAAATGACCTGTACCGCAACAACCTCAATCACCCTTGATACGCCGGAAGTGATCTGCACTAAAAAGCTCTCATGCTCCACGTTTGAGATGAAAAAGGGCGGCAAGATGACCGGCAATGTTGAGCATAGCGGCGGTAGCATTACATCAAATGGCGTTGTGGTGCATACCCACAAACATGGCGGCGTAGAACGTGGCGGAAGCCAGACGGATGGCCCGCAATGACCAGCGCAAGATATCGCGGGATGAACGCCGAAACCGGCGAAGCGCTCACCGATAACGAGCATATTTCTCAGTCCATCAACAACATTTTGTTAACGCCGGTTGGCTCTCGCATTATGCGCCGCGCCTATGGCTCGCAGCTCAATAACCTGATTGATCAGCCAGGTAACGCCGTAACGCGCCTTCGCATTATGTCCGCGATATACAGTGCGCTTTTCCTCTGGGAGCCGCGCATCTCGCTGACCAATATTGTGCTGACGGAAACCGGGGCGGGGCAGATGGTTGCCACCATCAAAGCCAGCCGTACCGATACACAATCACCCTTTACCACGGACGTAACGATCGGCAGGCAGGTGCAGGCATGAGCGGAACAATCGACCTTTCACAATTACCGCCTCCGGTAGTGGTGGAGCTGCTGGACTTTGAAACACTGTTCAATGAGCGCAAAGAGGCGTTTATCGCGCTTTACCCAGAGGATGAGCAAGACGTTATCAGGCGCACTCTCTCGCTGGAGTCTGAGCCGATCACCATGCTGCTGGAAGAAAACTGTTACCGCGAATTATTGCTACGCCAGCGCGTGAACGAAGCGGCGCGGGCGGTCATGGTGGCGTACTCAGTGGGCAGCGATTTGGATCAGCTGGCGGCAAACTTCAACGTGGAGCGCCTGATCATCACACCGGAAGATGACAGCGTTGTACCGCCTGTTCCTGCGGTGATGGAGTCAGATGCCGATCTGCGCGTCCGTACTCCGCAGGCGTTTGAGGGGCTGAGCGTCGCAGGGCCAACGGCAGCATATGAATTTTTCGGCCTGTCTGCTGATGGGCGCGTTGCTGATGTGTCTGCCGTAAGCCCAACGCCTGCCTGCGTTACCATCTCTGTGCTTTCCCGCGAGGGTGACGGCACCGCCAGCCAGGAGCTGATCGATATCGTTGCCAGCGCGCTGAATGGCGAAGAGGTGCGCCCGGTTGCCGATCGCGTGACCGTGCAGGCGGCGGAGATCGTGCCTTATGAGATTGATGCCACGCTGTATATCTATCCGGGGCCGGAGTCGGAACCCATCCGCCAGGCATCTGAGCAGAAGTTACAAGCGTACATAGCCGATCAGCGTCGTCTGGGGCGTGATATCCGGCTGTCTGCCATTTATGCCGCGCTGCATGTAGAAGGAGTGCAGCGGGTGGAGCTGGCGCAGCCGGTGGCGGATATGGTGCTTGATGATACTCAGGCGTCCCACTGTACCGGCTACACCATAACCGTTGGGGGATACGATGAGTAAAACCCTCACGCCGCCCAGCTCAACGCGCCTTGAGCGTGTCGCCGCCCGCGTCTGCGCCTCTCTGGGGGAAGTGCGGGTACCGCTGCGTCAGCTCTGGGATCCGTACACCTGCCAGGTTGACCTGCTGCCCTATCTGGCGTGGGCTTTCTCCGTTGATAGATGGGATGAGAACTGGCCCCAGACAACGAAGCGTAAAGCGATAGCTGATGCGTTTTACCTGCACCGCTACAAAGGCACCACCGGAGCAATGCGCCGCGTTGTGGAGCCGTTCGGGTATTTCATCCGGGTTAACGAGTGGTGGAACATCGACACCGACCCCGGCACGTTTACGCTGGATATTGGCGTTGAAGATGAAGGCATCAGCGAAGAAACCTATCAGGAGCTTGAGCGGCTGATCGCTGACGTTAAACCGTGTAGCCGTCACATGCTGGGCATGAGCCTGCACTTACAGACTACCGGCCCCGTATATGTTGGCACGTCTGCCTATTTGGGCGACACGCTGACCGTGTACCCCTATTTCCCCGAAACCATTTCAGTTGGTGGTGCGGAGTATGTGGGTAGTGCAATTCATTTGATAGATACCGTGGAGATCTCACCAAGTGGCAACTAAATATTATGCCCTGCTAACCAATGTCGGAGCCGCGAAGCTGGCGAACGCCACGGCATTGGGTGAACAGGTTGAAATTACTCAGATGGCGGTAGGGGATGGCAACGGCGCACTACCGACGCCAAACCCTGCGCAGACTGCGCTTGTGCATGAGCTGCGCCGTGCGCCGCTGAATACTCTGACTATTGACCCGGTTAACACCAACCAGATTATTGCTGAGCAGGTGATCCCGGAAGATGTGGGCGGGTGGTGGATCCGTGAGATCGGTCTTTATGATAGCAAAGGTGATCTCATCGCTATTGCTAACTGCGCTGAAACCTATAAGCCGTTATTGCAGGAAGGTAGCGGACGTATGCAGGTTATTCGCGTCATTCTGATTGTCAGCAGTACCCAGGCGGTAACGCTTAAAATTGATCCGTCTGTGGTGCTGGCAACCCGGCAGTATGTTGATGACCAGATAATCCAGGTTAAAGCCTTCGTAGATCAGCAACTGGCGGCGCACATCGCAGCGGCAGACCCTCATAAACAATATGCACCCAAGGCAAGCCCGGCCCTGACCGGAACACCCACCGCACCTACTGCGGCGCAGACAGTGAATAATACGCAGATTGCCACAACGGAATTTGTGAAATCAGCAATTGCTGCACTGGTAGCATCATCCCCGGCTGCACTGGACACGCTGAATGAATTGGCGGCAGCGCTGGGAGATGATCCAAACTTTGCCACCACTGTAACGAATGCGCTGGCAGGTAAGCAGCCGCTTGATAGCACTTTAACTGATTTATCGGGAAAGACAGTTAACGGTATTCTCCAATACCTTGGTTTAGGAGCGGGAGCACCT
>NZ_SZWV01000010.1:57440-67019 GCF_005280945.1 Citrobacter sp. wls718 | reverse complement strand
GATAAGCGTCAGCGCCATCCGGCAAATAAGGTGGTGAGCTACAAACGTTGTCCCAGATGTTTTGTTGGTACTCGGCTTTGGTGTAAGACTGCCAATACAACAATATTTGTGTCTTGTGCACTATAGTAAATCGTATGGCTAACATAAGGAAAGCTGTAAACATCTTCACCAAAATCATCAATGCGATGTTGCCCCATGCCTGGCATTTCAGCTAATTGGGAGAGAACGACCTGTAATTTCCTAAGATAATCCCTGGACTGTTTAGCGCCCCAATTTCTTGATGTGTAATCACGGATCTCAATAATATCGCGCTGTGCTTCCCCAGTAAGTTTGTAACTCACTTTTTATCCTTTGTGTTGATCCATCAACTCATCAAAAAAAGCATCGCCGTCGACAGTATTGCCCAAATGAATATCGTTTTGAGCACGCTGAATTTTGGCCTTCAGTAACTGGAGCTTCATGGCTTCCATTTGCTCATAGTCTTCAATGGAAACGACAACTGCAACAGGCTTACCGTTACGATTAATTTGCACAGGTTCTCGCTGTGCTTTAAGCAGCATATTGCCAAATTGTGTTTTGGCTTCATTTGCCGTGAGAGTATGCATATTGTCACCATTTCGCATGAATCGTTCGATTCGTTCATTATAGTCGATATCTTTCTGGTGGTCACTATGAAGAGGGGGCCAGAAAAGTAGGCCGGATAAGCGATAGCGCCATCCGGCACCTGGTGAACCTGTAAGTATGGCTTACAGGTTCAGCCGTGCTTCACTGGAGAGTCGCCAGCGTACTCTCAATTCTTGCCAGCTTCTGCTGTACCTCTTTCAACTCATCCTGCAGCCGTTGCTCTTGTTCGCTGTAGACCATCAGGACGATACAACCGTTCATCACTTTTACGGTAATCTGTTGTCCGGTATCAAACCCAGCCGTGCGTAACCACTTGCCGGAAAGGATAATTTTGGGCGTGGATATGTCGAAAACATTCGGGCGATATCCCACAATTAACGAACGCTCGGTTCCGGATTGGTCGGTGTCTGGGGTAGAATGCGAATCAGCCATAATCAACTCCTTGATAGTTGGTGAGGTTAGCTCTCGTCAGGTACTGCGAATACCGGGTGGGAGCATTTATAGATCAGGTCGCCAAAGGAAAGGTACGTACCTGGTTGGTGATGTCTTGCTCTTATAGGTACGTACATGTCAGCGGTTAAACGCGACCCAAACCAGTCCAAATCCGGAAAAGCACCGACCTTCCAGATTCGTATCACGCCTGAGTTAAAGGCGCAATTCGAGGCAGCTGCAAAGGCAGAGGGGATGAGCTTGGGGAATTGGCTCAAAACCTTGGGGAGAAAGGAATTGGTAAGGCTGCAGATTGAGCCTCAAGATAAATAGTGGGCCGATTAATTATCCTGCCTTCCTGGGATATTTATGATCTCCATTTTTAAGGCATCTTCTCCTGAAAATATTGCAGCTAAACCCTTCCTGATTTTTAATTGGTCGTTCTCTATTGCCCCATGAGCCACAGGGGAATATATAGCTGTTTGTAACTGCACTCGCTCAAAATTATAGCCAATATCTTTTGCGATCTCTGACAATAAGTCCAAGAAAAGATTGTTGCTTATTTGGTTCCATATGGTTCCTAAGGCGTTGTCGTTATCAGGGTATGATGTATTCAAATGTGCAAAATAAAGCTTCCAGGAAGATAATACATCACTTTCAGAAGCGCTTCTTCTGGCCTTTCCTCTTCTTATTTTTCCATAAAATGCTAAGTCGATCATATTTAATGCACGAACATGTTCGTTAGACAGTCGAGCATTCGGAGATCTGGTTGCCATGAGTTGTTTGAATATATCAATTTTTAATGATTTTATCTGTGAATATTTTTCAATGAATTTTTGAGTTTGAATGGCTATTAATGGGCTAATCACAGTGGCAGTAATGGCTATAATGGTAAGTGCAGTACTCATATATGATTCTCGTTATCAATAATTGAATTTAAACATTTGAACGAGGATCATAAATGAATTCGTGTACTGAGAAGATATGACAAATGGCTGGGATAAGAAAAGCATTTTGGCGGAAGATCACAGGAGTCGAACCTGCCCGGGACCGCTGGCGGCCCCAACTGGATTTGAAGTCCAGCCACCTCACCGGAGATGACGATCTTCCGCGCCTCGATTGCTACATGGAGGCGGGGCGCATTATAGCTACTTCCTCGGGTTTCCACACCCCCTGACTCACTTTTTTAACTTCCGTTTCGCTATAACATGATCGGTTTCATATAAATCCCCACAAAATCCATAAGTTACAGTGATGTTTATTTTTTGACGCTACCCCGATCACAGAAAACAAGAATCGTAATTTGATAACGAGATATCGGAATACCCATGTCCCGCGTGATGATTTACAAAAACTGTAACCGGTACCAGTATGCCTGTGTACGCCTTATGCCCCGTATCTGACCGACGCAATCAACAGGACGTTACGGCGAAAGCATTTCAGAACTAAAGGAACAGACGATGAAAATTAGTGACGGAAACTGGATGACCCAGCCAGGTCTGAATGTAATAAACCCCGTTCAGGTGTTCGATGTTGAACAGCAGGGTAATGAGATGGTGGTCTACGTTGCGCCGCGCGACGTGCGTGAGCGAACCTGGCAGTTGGACACCCCGATGTTTACGCTGCGCTTCTTCTCGCCGCAGGAAGGCGTGGTGGGCGTGCGTATGGAGCACTTTCAGGGAGCGCTGGATAACGGCCCGCATTATCCGCTGAACGTGCTGCAGGACGTGAAGGTTGAGATGTGCGATAACGCCGACGTTGCCGAATTGAAGAGCGGTAATTTAAGTGTGCGCGTAACCAAAGGCGAATTCTGGGCCCTCGATTTTTTACGCAACGGGGAGCGCATTACCGGTAGCCAGTTGAAAAATAATGGCTACGTGCAGGATGCTAACAGCGATCGCAACTATATGTTCGAGCGCCTGGATCTGGGCGTCGGCGAAACGGTGTACGGACTTGGCGAACGCTTTACGTCGCTGGTGCGTAATGGTCAGACGGTCGAGACCTGGAACTGCGATGGCGGCACCAGTACCGAGCAGTCTTACAAGAACATCCCGTTCTATGTCACCAATCGTGGTTACGGCGTGCTGGTGAACCATCCGCAGTGTGTGTCGTTTGAAATTGGCTCCGAGAAGGTGTCAAAGGTGCAGTTCAGCGTGGAAAGCGAGTATCTGGAATACTTCGTGATCGACGGCCCGACCCCGAAAGCGGTGCTGGATCGCTATACCCAGTTTACCGGTCGCCCGGCACTGCCGCCTGCGTGGTCGTTCGGTCTGTGGCTCACCACCTCGTTCACCACCAACTACGATGAAGCGACGGTGAACAGCTTTATCGACGGCATGGCCGAGCGCAATCTGCCGCTACACGTTTTCCACTTTGACTGCTTCTGGATGAAGGCCTTCCAGTGGTGTGATTTTGAGTGGGACCCGGTGACGTTCCCGGACCCGGAAGGCATGCTCCGTCGCCTGAAGGAGAAAGGCCTGAAGGTCTGCGTGTGGATCAACCCGTACATCGGGCAGAAATCGCCGCTGTTCAACGAACTGAAAGAAAAAGGCTATCTGCTTAAGCGGCCGGATGGATCGGTATGGCAGTGGGATAAATGGCAGCCGGGGCTGGCGATTTATGACTTTACCAATCCAGATGCCTGCGAGTGGTATGCCAACAAGCTGAAAGGCCTGGTAGATATCGGCGTGGACTGCTTCAAGACCGATTTTGGCGAGCGTATCCCGACGGATGTGCAGTGGTTTGACGGCGCTGACCCGCAGAAAATGCACAACCATTATGCGTTCATCTACAACGAACTGGTGTGGAACGTGCTGAAAGAGACCGTGGGGGAAGAAGAGGCGGTGCTGTTCGCCCGTTCTGCTTCCGTGGGCGCGCAGCAGTTTCCGGTGCACTGGGGCGGCGACTGCTACGCCAACTACGAATCAATGGCGGAAAGCTTGCGCGGTGGCTTATCCATCGGCTTGTCCGGCTTTGGCTTCTGGAGTCACGACATCGGCGGCTTCGAGAATACCGCCCCGGCGCACGTCTACAAACGCTGGTGTGCGTTTGGGCTGCTCTCCAGCCACAGTCGTCTGCACGGCAGCAAATCCTACCGCGTACCATGGGCGTACGACGACGAGTCCTGCGATGTGGTGCGTTACTTCACCGAGCAGAAATGCTGCATGATGCCGTATCTGTATCGCGAAGCTGTGCGCGCCAGCGAGTATGGCACGCCGATGATGCGTGCGATGATGCTCGAATTCCCGGACGATCCGGCGTGTGATTACCTTGACCGTCAGTACATGCTGGGCGACAGCGTGATGGTGGCCCCGGTGTTCTCTGAAGCGGGAGATGTGCAGTTCTACCTACCGGAAGGTCGCTGGACGCACCTGTGGCGTAACGACGAGATTGTGGGCAGTCGCTGGCATAAACAGCAGCATGACTTCCTGAGCCTGCCGGTCTACGTGCGTGACAACACCCTGCTGGCGCTGGGCAGCAATAACCAGAAGCCGGATTACGCCTGGCATGAAGGCACTGCGTTCCAGCTGTTCCATCTGGAGGAGGGGCGTGAAGCCGTCTGTGACGTGCCGGCCGCTGACGGCTCGGTTATCTTCACGCTGAGGGCGAAACGTGTGGATAACACCATCACCGTGACGGGGGAGGGCGAGGCGCGCAACTGGACGCTGTGTCTGCGTAACATCCCGCAAGTTGGCGGTGTGAAGGGCGGTTCATCTACAGGGAGCGAGTGGGGTGTGGTGATTGCAGCAGAAGGCAATGTGTTGACCATTACCCTGTAAGTGCATGTGAACGTGGTGCCGGATGGCGATGCCGGCACCACGGTGTGCACAACTTTTTGGGCCGGTAGTATTTGCTCTACCGGCGATACCTTACTGCGCAGGCTCGGTCGACATCACTTCGCCGCCCGAAATCTCACCTGCACTCATCGTCTGTGTCACTTGCTGCTTGTCGGCATTCACCGCATGCAGTTGACCGTTCACCGTGGGCTTCAGCGGCGTATCTGCCTGCAGAGTGCCGCTGGCAGTCAGTTGGATGTTACCGTCGCCGGAAATCGGCAGCGCAGGCCATCCCCACTGTTGCAGGATAGTCATTGGCACACCGCGACCGTTCAGGCTGACCTGCGTCTGGCGCTGCGGAAGTTGTGAGATGCTGGCGGTAGCCTCCAGCAACCCTTTCTCGGTATACGCACTCAGTTCGCTGATATTGATCGTGCTGCTGTTGGCCGTAAGCGTCAGCGAAGGGCGGTGTACGTCGGTGCGGTTAAACGTGGCGGCCGCGGCGTTGAGCGTGGCGCTACCGCTCCAAATCCCCCACAGGTGATTTTGCACCAGTCCGAGGTTGGTGCCGTAACCGTCCAGCGCGGTGAGCTGCCACGGGAAGGCCGGGTCGATATCGATCACCAGATTGCGGCTGGCGCTGAATTTCTTCAGCGTCAGGCTGTCGAGCCAGGTGGGCAAGGGTTTCACCCACAGCGGTTTCCAGTTTTCCGGTAGCGTGTATTCCAGCCCGGCAACTGCGGCATCGTCGAGAACAAGCGCTTTGCTATTGCGCAACCAGTTGCCGGAGGTTCTGACCATACCGCCTTCCCAGCGGGTGGTGAACTGGCGCAGCGCAATGCCCTGCGGCGAGAACTCAGCGTTGAGAATAGGATCGAAGAAGTGCAGCGAGCCGTAGATAAATTCGCTGGCGTTCATCGACAACTTACCTTCCTGGGTTTGCCAGTCGTCCTTACTGAAGGTCATGTTGCGCAAGCTGAGATCGAGATCCGTTACCGCCCAGTCAGGGCCTTGTAGACGGGCATCTGTCACCTCAAGACGACCAATTTGCAGCGAGGGAATGGTGGTGAGCGGCGCAAAAAAATCGGTCAGCGATTTATCGCTTTGCAACCGAATGTCGTTTAGCCGCAGACTCTCCACCATCCAACTGCCGTCGGGGTTTCGCTGCGCCACGCCGGTCAATGCGCCGCGCGCCACATCGGCGCCAATATTGCTTAACGTGACGCGATCGTTATCGATACTGCCTTCAATCAGCACGTTAGTCGTAGGAACATCGTTCAGCGTTAACGAGCTGGCGCTGAGCTGGATCTGCGTTTTACTGCCGAGTATTTTTCCGGCTTCAGGGCTCCAGGGGATCACGCCGCCGTTCACGCGCAGCGCACTGAGGTTCCACTCGCTTCCGGGGCTGTTGAGTGCCATATCCTGTAGCTGCAGGCGATCGGCCTGGAACGGCAGCGGTGCAGTTTGTGGAGAAAGATTCAGCGTACCGTTTTGCAACAGGATGGTGTCGACGTGCAGCGGGTCGGTGATTTGGCGACTGCTCAGCCCAATATCAACGTTTTTTGCTACCAGGGTGGCAGGCTGGCCATCCCGACCAAAGGTGACGTTCTCCAGCAGAATGTGGGAAGGCGAAGAAAACCGATGATCGATGGCATCAAACGTCAGGTGGTAGCTGCTGTTCTCTGACACCCAGGCGCTGACATGCTCGGCGCCCCAGCGGGTTTGCAGTAGAAAATAGAGACCGAGGATCGCCACTGCAAGGGCGATCAGCACGTAAAGAAGCAGCTTTCCAATAAATTTCATGGTCTTCCATCCCGCAAAGTACACGTAGTCAAGTTATGCACGATTTACGCGCAATCCTCAAGGCGGGAATGGTGAAAGAGCGTAACAGCGGCGTTGATTCTGAATCAACGCCGCATGTCGCTTACTGTTTCTCTGGCGGGAAAACGAGGTTCAGAACGATAGCGGTAATACCGCCTGCGGCAATCCCTGAGGAGAGCAGGTTTTTCACCCAGTCCGGGGCAAACTGCAGGATCAGCGGCTGCTGGGAGACGCCCAGGCCAACGGCCAGCGACAGTGCAATAATCAGAATAGCGCGGCGATTCAGCGGCTCGCGAGAAACAATGCGCACCCCGGAGGCGGCGATGGTACCGAACATCACCAGCGTAGCGCCGCCGAGAACCGGCTCAGGGATGTGCTGTACAAACCCACTGACCGCCGGGAACAGACCCAGCGCGATCAGCATCAGCGCGACTACAAAGCCAACATAGCGGCTGGCTACGCCAGTCAACTGAATCACCCCGTTGTTCTGCCCGAAGCAGGAGTTCGGAAAGGTATTGAACACGGCGGAAACAAACGAGTTCAGGCCATTTGCCAGAACGCCGCCTTTCAGACGCTTCATGTACAGCGGGCCGGAGACCGGTTGTTCGGAGACATCGGAGGTGGCCGTAATATCGCCGATGGTTTCCAGAGAGGTGATCATAAAGACCAGCATCAGTGGCAGCAGTAAGCTCCAGTCGATGCCCAGGCCATAATATAGCGGCGTTGGTACCATGATGAAGTCCTGGCTCACCGGTGCGGTGTTTTGCGGCAACATGTCCATAAACCAGGCCAGCAGATAGCCTGCGGCCATGGCAATCACCAGTGATGCCACGCGCAGGTACGGGTTACGCTGGCGGTTAAGAAGAATAATGAGCGCCAGTACAACGCCGGCCAGCATCAGATTCTTCGGTGCGCCGAAGGTGTTGTCGCTCATTGCGGCATAGCCGCCACCGATTGACGTCAGGCCTACCTGAATCAGCGACAGGCCGATAATCATCACCACCACACCTGAGACCAGCGGGGTAATAATACGGCGCGCCAGATGCAGTACGCGCGAGATAACCATTTCCGTGCAGCTCGCCAGCATCAGCGTACCGAACAGTGCCGCCATCATGGTCGGGACATCTGCACCGCCGGTTTTCAGCGCCGTGCCGCCCATAATCAGCGGTGCTACAAAGTTAAAGCTGGTGCCCTGAATGGATAACAGCCCTGAGCCGACCGGCCCCCAGGCTTTAATCTGAATGATGGAGGCTACGCCGGATGCGAACAGCGACATACTGATAATGTGTTGAGTATCCTGAGCCGGTAAACCGAGCGCCTGACAGATAAGCAGGGCTGGCGTGATCACCGCGACGAACATCGCCAGCAGGTGCTGGCAGGCGGCAAACAGGGTCTGGGCTAACGGGGGGCGATCTTCAAGACGGTAAATCAGTTCACTGTTGTGAGCCTGCGCAACCGGTTGCGCATTTGTTGGCTCTACGGCGTTAACGGACATCAGAGGCAATCCCATGGTGGAAAAGCGGTGATTTTATCTGACCAGAACAGAAAAGCAAACGTTTGCTAGCAGGTATTCTTAATATTTAAAACCGATGAACTCACCTTTTTATATAACTTTTTGTCATTTTCTGCTTAAAATCCACCCCGAAAACCTAAAAAGACCTAAAAATCGATCTGGAATACATCGTGCGTGATTGTGCTAAACGCACTAATGGAGCTGTCTATGTTTTACCTCGATACGTTATCTACATTGGTTGCGGCAACGCTGGTGTTGCTGCTGGGACGTAAGCTCGTCCAGTCTGTTCCCTTCCTGAAGAAATACACGATACCTGAGCCCGTTGCGGGTGGTTTACTGGTGGCGATCGCACTGCTGGTACTGAAAAAGAGCATGGGCTGGGAAGTTAATTTCGATATGACGCTGCGTGACCCGTTGATGCTGGCGTTCTTTGCCACTATCGGCCTGAACGCCAACATCGCCAGCCTGCGCGCCGGTGGCCGCGTGGTGGGCATTTTTCTGATTGTGGTGGTGGGGTTGCTGTTGATGCAGAACGCCATTGGGATCGGGATGGCGAGCCTGCTGGGTCTTGACCCGTTGATGGGGCTGATTGCCGGTTCGATTACGCTTTCCGGTGGACACGGTACGGGCGCGGCGTGGAGTAAGCTGTTTATTGAGCGCTACGGTTTTACCAATGCCACCGAAGTGGCGATGGCGTGCGCAACATTTGGCCTGGTGCTGGGTGGACTGATTGGCGGCCCGGTCGCGCGCTATCTGGTGAAGCACTCCACTACACCTGACGGTATGCCGGACGATCAGGCCGTGCCGACTGCGTTTGAAAAACCGGATGTCGGGCGCATCATCACCTCTCTGGTGCTGATTGAAACCATCGCGCTGATCGCTATCTGTCTGACGGTGGGCAAAATCGTTGCGCAATTGCTGGTGGGTACCGTGCTGGAATTGCCGACCTTCGTCTGCGTGCTGTTTGTTGGGGTGATCCTCAGCAATGGCCTGGCGTTAATGGGCTTTTATCGGGTGTTTGAACGCGCGGTTTCCGTGCTGGGCAACGTGAGTCTGTCGCTGTTCCTGGCGATGGCGTTGATGAGCCTGAAGCTGTGGGAACTGGCTTCGCTGGCGCTGCCGATGCTGGCGATTCTGGTGGTGCAGACGATCTTCATGGCGCTGTACGCCATATTTGTTACCTGGCGCATGATGGGCAAGAACTACGATGCCGCTGTGCTGGCAGCCGGGCACTGTGGTTTTGGTCTCGGCGCAACGCCGACGGCGATTGCCAACATGCAGGCGATTACCGAGCGTTTTGGTCCATCGCATACTGCATTTTTAGTCGTGCCGATGGTAGGGGCGTTCTTTATCGACATCGTTAACGCGCTGGTGATTAAGCTGTATTTGCTGTTGCCAATTTTTGCGCAATAAAGG
>NZ_SZWV01000010.1:0-57407 GCF_005280945.1 Citrobacter sp. wls718 | reverse complement strand
GTGCGGCGGTGTGACAACCGCCGCCGCTATTTATCGATTACGCGTTGGAATAGCGTTCGGTTTCCGGCATCCAGCGTTCAATCAGCGCCACCGCCTGTTGTGGGTAACGTTCGTGAATATGACGGGCAATGCGCTGAACTTCCGGAATAATTGCCTGATCGCGTAGTAAATCCGCTACTTTGAATTCCGCCGTCCCCGTCTGACGTGTCCCCAGTAATTCTCCGGGGCCGCGAATCTCCAAATCCTTTTGCGCAATCACAAATCCGTCGTTACTGTCTCGCAGGACCTGCAGGCGTTTCTGCGCGGTTTTTGACAGCGGTGATTTGTAGAGCAGCACGCAGTGGGAGGCCACCGCGCCACGACCGACGCGGCCGCGTAGCTGATGCAGCTGGGCCAGACCTAAACGTTCCGGGTTTTCGATAATCATCAGGCTGGCGTTGGGGACGTCCACGCCGACTTCAATCACCGTGGTGGCGATCAACAGATGCAGTTCTCCCTGCTTGAAGGCAGCCATCACCGACTGCTTCTCGGCGGGCTTCATGCGTCCGTGCACCAGACCAATATTGAGTTCCGGTAGGGCAATTTTCAGCTCTTCCCACGTGGCTTCTGCCGCCTGGGCTTCTAACAATTCAGACTCTTCAATCAGCGTGCAGACCCAGTAAGCCTGACGTCCTTCATGGGTACAGGCGTTGCGCACGCGATCAATAATATCGCTGCGACGGGTATCCGGGATGGCGACCGTGGTGACCGGCGTACGACCCGGCGGGAGTTCGTCTATCACCGAGGTGTCGAGATCGGCGTAGGCGGTCATTGCCAGAGTACGCGGGATCGGCGTGGCAGTCATGATCAGCTGATGCGGGTGGAAACCCTGCTGCTGACCTTTTTCCCATAGAGCCAGACGTTGATGAACGCCAAAGCGGTGCTGTTCGTCGATAATCACCAGCGCCAGACCATTGAACTGAACCTGCTCCTGAAAAATGGCGTGTGTACCGACAATCATCTGTACCTGCCCGCTGGCAATGGCTTCCTGTTGGGCAAGACGCGCTTTACCTTTCTGCTTACCGGCCAACCAGCCGACTTCAATGCCAAGTGGGGCAAACCAGCTACGGAAGTTATTCGCATGCTGTTCGGCCAGTAGTTCGGTTGGTGCCATCAGCGCTACCTGCTGACCGTGGGCAATAGCCCGTAGGGCAGCGAGCGCGGCGACCAGGGTTTTACCAGATCCGACATCACCCTGTACCAGGCGCATCATCGGGACATCCAGCGCCATGTCGCGTTCGATCTCAGCGGTCACCCGCGCCTG
Source organism: Citrobacter sp. wls718 (assembly GCF_005280945.1). Lineage (NCBI taxonomy): Bacteria > Pseudomonadati > Pseudomonadota > Gammaproteobacteria > Enterobacterales > Enterobacteriaceae > Citrobacter > Citrobacter sp. wls718. The sequence continues at coordinate 56,104 of NZ_SZWV01000010.1, read as the reverse complement.
TGCGGCTGTGGGCTTAAAGGGTAACGCGGCCAGCAGCTGGTTTTTCAACGTATCGTTGGCACTCAGTGACTGGGCATGAAAACGCTGCGCCCCGGCGCGCAATGCCAGCATACTGAGGTTATGGGCTAAGAGCTCTTCGAGGATCAGGCGCCGCTGCGCCGGATGTTGTCCGGTTTCTAGATCGCTGAGCTGTAACGATGGCGGTGGACGATGCAGCGTGCGCAGCGCTTCCGGTAGGCTCATCATGCCCTGTAACAGTTCGGGCGGCAGCAGTTCGGCAATGGCGCAGGTATCGAGCAAATCCAGCGCCTGATCGGTAAGTTTGCGCAGCGTAGCCTGCTTAACCCCTTCCGTGGTTGGGTAAACTGGCGTGAGCGTTTCCTGCAGTTCCGGGGTGCTGAGATCGCCCTGTACGCGGTATTCCGGGTGGATCATCTCTGCCCCGTATTTCCCGCGCTTGGCTTCACCGTAGGCCAGCACTCGCCGACCTGTCGCCAGGCTATTTTTCATTGCCGCGCTGAAGTTGAAAAAACGCATCGTCAGGATGCCGGAACCGTCGCTTATCTGGCAGGTCATCATTCGCCGACCACCGAAGGTGACAGTGCAGTTCAGCACTTCTCCTTCTACGGTGGCGTAGACGCCCGGCAAAAGCTCGCCAATTGGGTACAGATGCGTGCGGTCTTCATAACGCAGAGGAAGGTGTAACAGGAGATCCTGTACGGTGTGCAGGCCGATTTTAGCCAGTTTACTGCTTTGCGCTGCGCCAACGCCCGTCAGGGAATTAAGTGGAATGGCATCCAGTAAACGGCCTTTCATCGGATTTATCTCGCTGACTGCATAGTGGCCCACCACGCGGCATCGGCTTCAATTTCGCCCTGCGTATTGACGTGGGGGTAAGGGAGACCTTTGCGCTTTGCGACGTTGGCCAGCACCGGATAACCCCCTTCGAAAAGCAGGCGCTGCTGCTCGTCTTCCGGCAGCATGCTGTTATCTCGCTGGTACATGCCGGCGTTTTGCCGCTGGCGCTGTGCTTCATACAGAATGAGTGCGGAGGCAACCGAGACATTCAATGACTGCACCATGCCGGTCATAGGAATGATGATATCCCGATCCGCAAGGTCTAACGCTTCCTGGGTGATGCCGGTTTTTTCCTGACCCATCAGGATGCAGGTGGGGCGCGTGTAATCAATTTCGCGGAAATCGACAGCTTTATCAGAGAGATGCGTCGCCAGAATCTGCATGCCCTGATTTTTTAAATGGGTGACCGCATCGCCAATAGTCGGGTGGGTCTTAACTTGCACCCAGCTGTTACTGCCTGCGGCAGAAGAGAGCATGGTGCGCATGCGGCTACCCGGCCAGACGGCGTGGACTTCGTGCACGCCGACCGCGTCTGCGGTACGAACGATCGCAGAAACATTATGAGGTTTATGGACCTGCTCCATGCAGACGGTCAGATCGGGCTGACGCCTGGCGAGCATTTCACAAATACGCGCATAACGGTTTGAGTTCATTACACTTCATCCTTCGAACTGCCTCGGCGTTGGCTGCACTTACTTACCCCAGTCACGTACTTCTGTACGCTACTGGGGATTCATTCGCTTGCCGCCTTGATGCAATTCGAATGATTTTGTGTAAGCGCTAATTTCTATTACGTGTGACTTTAATAACGTCCGGCATTACGCGGATTTTGCGCATGATATTCGCCAGATGCACGCGATCGCGAGCGGTCAGGCGGATAAAGGCGCTGTAGACGCGACCGTCTTTTTCTTCCGTATTCAGGCTTTGAATATTGGAAGTCGTGGTGTTGATTGCCGCCGTCAGGTTAGCCAGAGCACCCTGGTGGTTAAACATCTCCACCTTGATTTCGGTGATGAATTCCTGCTCCGTTTCTTTGTCCCATTCTACCGCCATAAACTTCTCTGGCTCTTTCTGGTAACCACGGATGTTACGACAGGATTCATGGTGAATGACCAGACCTTTCCCCGGGCTGACGTGGGCGATAATCGGGTCACCTGGGATGGGACGACAGCATTTCGCGAAGGTGATCAGCACACCATCAGCGCCTTTGATCGGCAGATGGCCGTGGCCGGATTGCGCAGGAACATTCGCAGATGCGTCACCCTGCTGGAGGTTCTTCGCTACCACCACGCTCATGGCATTCCCCAGGCCGATTTCCGCGAGCAGATCGTCAAGCGTGGCGAGCTTCATGCGCTCAAGCTCACGCTGGATGCTCTCCTGCGGGATCTCAGCCAGTTTACGGCTGCCGCCTAAGGCATGGTTAAGCAGACGGCGACCCAGGCTAACGGAATCATCGCGCTTGAGGTTTTTCAACAGCTGGCGAATTTTGGCGCGGGCTTTCGAGCTAACGACAAAGTTAAGCCACGCCGCATTCGGACGCGCGCCCGGAGCGGTAATGATCTCAACAGTTTGGCCGCTGGAAAGCGACTGCGAAAGCGGGTAAGGCTGTCTGTCGACGCGTGCACCGACGCAGGCATGACCGATGTCGGTATGCACGGCATAAGCGAAATCGACAGGTGTTGCACCGGCAGGCAGTTCAACAATGCGCCCTTCCGGTGTGAAAACATAAATCTCATCCGGGAAGAGATCAGATTTGACGCTTTCAATAAATTCAAATGAGCTACCGGCACTCTGCTGCAGTTCCAGCAGGCTTTGCATCCAGCGCTGTGCGCGGATTTGCGCTGTGGTGCTGCTTTCACCGCCGTGCTCTTTATATGCCCAGTGCGCAGCAACCCCCATCTCCGCCATTTGGTCCATGTCTTCAGTACGAATTTGTACTTCAACCGGAACCCCGTGCGGACCGATCATCGAGGTGTGCAAAGACTGATATCCGTTCGCTTTCGGAATGGCGATATAGTCTTTCACGCGACCAGGACGGGGTTTGTACAGGCTGTGCATTTGACCAAGTACGCGATAACAGGTGTCGGCGTCGTGGACGATAACGCGAAACGCGTAGATGTCCATGATCGAGTGAAAACGCTGCTCTTTGAGCACCATTTTGCAGTAGATCGAGTACAGGTGTTTCTCGCGACCGCTTACGCGACACGGAATGCCTGCCTCCTGCAAACGCCCTTCGATTTCCGAGAGGATTTTTTGAATCATCTCTTTGCGGTTGCCGCGTGCGGCTTTAACCACTTCTTTAATCACGCGATAGCGGTTCGGGTACAGCGCTTCAAAACCCAACTCTTCCAGCTCGGTTTTAATGTGATGTATACCTAAACGGTGCGCCAGCGGACTGTAGATTTCGAGGGTTTCGCGGGCAATACGGCGACGTTTGTCCGGGCGTAATGAGCCCAGCGTGCGCATATTGTGGGTACGGTCGGCAAGTTTGATGAGAATGACGCGGATATCCTGCACCATCGCCATAATCATCTTGCGAAAGTTTTCGGCCTGCGCCTCTTTCTTATCGCGGAACTTAAGCTTATCAAGCTTCGATACCCCTTCAACCAGTTCTGCAACGCTTTTACCAAAAAGCTGTTCCATGTCCTGGTAGGTGGCGGGGGTATCTTCAATCACGTCATGCAGCAGCGCAGCCATTAGCGTTTCATAGTCGAGTTTCATCTCGGCCAGAATGCAGGCTACTGCTACCGGGTGCGTGATATAGGGTTCACCGCTTGAACGTGTCTGGCCCTCGTGAGCGTCACGTGCAACGAGATACGCCTGCCGAAGACGCTTAATCTGGTCTTCCGGCAGGTAGTTTTGAATCAGTTGATTCAGGCTTTCAAACAGATACAAGGGCGACCCGCTTTGTGATTAACGACGACCTTCAGCAATAGCGGTAACGGCTTGTAATTCAGCGGCTTCCTGCTCTTGCTGTTCCTGGCGCTCACGCACGTCGAGGATCTGGTTGTTGATCAGACCTTCTTCGATTTCGCGCAGCGCGATTACGGTAGTTTTATCGTTTTCTTCTGGTACAAGCGGATCCTTTCCGCCTGTCTGCATCTGACGAGCGCGACGCGCGGCGACCAGTACCAGGTCAAAACGGTTACCAATTTTCTCTACAGCGTCCTGAACAGTTACGCGTGCCATACTTAAAATGCTCCACAGGTGAAGAAATGACTGGGCATGATACTGAATGTGGGTTCAGTCTGCCAACAGTTTGCTGATTAAAGCGTCATGGCGCTGCTTTTGGCGGCTCATGCGCAGACGTTCGGCGCGAATGATCGTTTTCAAATCGCCCAGGGCAGTATCAAAATCATCATTCACAATCAGATAATCATATTCGGCGTAATGGCTCATTTCTGCAACAGCTTGTGCCATACGTTTTGCGATCACTTCTTCGCTATCCTGACCACGCCCACGCAGGCGACGGTCCAGTTCAATCTTAGAAGGCGGCAAAATAAAAATACTGCGTGCATGCGGCATTTTTTCACGAATTTGCTGCGCACCTTGCCAGTCGATATCTAAAAAGACATCTACGCCCGATGCCAGTACTTGCTCAATTGCCTCACGCGAGGTGCCGTAGTAATTGCCGAATACCTCTGCGTGTTCCAGAAACGCATCTCTGCCAATCATGGTCCTGAATTCATCATGGTTCACAAAGAAATAGTGTTCACCATGCACTTCCCCCGGGCGCGGTGCGCGCGTGGTGTGCGAAACAGAAACCTGGGTGTCATACAACGGTTGGGTCTTTAATAAAGCCTGAATCAGGCTGGATTTACCCGCGCCACTGGGGGCAGAAACAATATAAAGCGTGCCTTGAGCCATGAGTATCTTATGTATGTGATTGTCGAAAGAGAGCCTACATACGGGCTTATTATACACGTAGCCGCTATACGACGTAGTCTTTGTCACACTTTTTGCGCAGGATTATTGCGTTTTGCGTATCTTTTTCCTGTTTTATCGCAGAGTTGCTGCAACAAGTAAAAATGACCGGAAAGCTCCTCGCAGGATGGCTTTTTACCACTCGGATTCTCTGCCGCTTCGCGCTATACCTGCCGCGTAATACAACCTACAGCGGAGGTAGTGATGGCAATAAGGAAATACATGGTGCTGATTTTGCTGCTAGGGCACTTACCCGTATGGGCTGTGTGCCCGGTCTGGTCGCCAGCCAGGGCTCATGAGGAAATTTCACAGCTACAACGGCAGATAACCCAGTGGGATGCCAGCTACTGGCAGCAGGGGGTCAGTGCTGTAGACGATGGCGTTTATGACCAACTCAATGCGCAATTACGGCAGTGGCAGCGCTGTTTTGATGAGGAGCCTCAAGCCGAGGTGGTTGCCCCACCGATTAGCGGGACGATATCGCATCCCATTCCCCATACCGGTGTCCGTAAACTTGCAGATAAACCCGCGATACAACAATGGTTACGTAACCGCAGCGATGTATGGGTACAACCGAAGGTCGATGGGGTTGCGGTGACGCTGATTTATAAGGATGGCAGTCTTGTCAGGGCGATTAGTCGCGGAAATGGACTTAAAGGGGAAGACTGGACCCAGAAGGTTCGTCGGATCCCTTCCATACCGCAGACAACTAAAGGTCTGCTGGCGAACAGCACCTTACAGGGTAAAATATTTCTACAGCAGGAGGGGCATATCCAGCAAAAGAGAGGCGGAATGAACGCCCGCTCGAAGGTGGCAGGAATGCTGATGCGTCAGGATAATCCAGAGTCACTACACTCCCTGGCTGTTTTCATCTGGGCTTGGCCTGATGGCCCAGAGGCGATGCAGGAAAGACTCACGCTGCTCGCTGATGCGGGGTTCGGTTTTACACAACACTATACTCAGCCCGTGAATAATGCAGATGAGGTCGAGCGTGCCCGTACACATTGGTGGACTTCTACATTGCCTTTCGTGACGGATGGTGTGGTGGTGCGCATGGCAAAAGAGCCGCCAGCACGAAACTGGTTACCCGGACAGGGCGATTGGGTGGTGGCCTGGAAATATTCTCCGGTCGCTCGCGTGTCCGAGGTCATGGATATTCAGTTTTCTGTTGGTAAAAGTGGGAAAATTGCCGTGGTCGCAATACTGGCACCTGTCATGCTGGATGATAAACGGGTGCAGCGTGTCAATGTCGGCTCTGTAAGGCGCTGGAATGAATGGGATATTGCCCCAGGCGATCACCTCCTGATAAGCCTGGCCGGACAGGGCATTCCTCGCATCGATGAAGTTGTCTGGCGCGGCACTCAACGTACTAAACCTACGCCCCCAGAGGGGCACTTCAATTCATTGACCTGTTTTTATGCCACGCCTGAGTGTCAGCAACAGTTTGTTGCTCGACTGGTCTGGCTGAGTGCAAAAGAGGTGCTGGATCTTGAGGGTATCGGCGAGGCGGGATGGCGGGAACTCCATCAGGCGTATCGCTTTGAACATATCTTTTCGTGGCTGGCATTAACCCCAGAGCAATTACAGTCCGCGCTTGGGGTAAGCAAGGGAGAGAAGTTGTGGCATCAATTCAATCTGTCACGGCAGCGTCCTTTTACTCGCTGGCTAATCGCCATGGGTATACCGTTAACACAGGTAACACTTAACGTCAGTCACAAGAGTACCTGGCGGCAATTACAGGCGTGCGATGAGAGCCGTTGGCGCCAGCTTCCCTCCACGGGGGAGCGTCGTGCCAGACAGGTGATTCAATGGCGGGATAATCGGCAAGTCAACGCGCTGAGCAACTGGTTGGCCGCTCAGCGCGTTACCGGATTTATGCCTTAGTGGCCTTCATGGTGATAATAGAACACCGGCAGCCCTAGCTTCAGGCGCAGCGCCAATAATCGCGCAGTAAAGCCGAATAGCAGGGTGGAGATAACGACCACATCGTGATTGGAAACATAATGTTGTAGCACGATGTACAGTACGGCAGCGGCAAATGACACCCCGGCATACAGTTCTTTCTGGAACACCAGCGGAATGCGTTTGCAGAACATATCGCGCAATACGCCACCAAAGACACCGGTGGTGACTGCTGCTACAACGGCAATGATTGGTCCATGTCCCATATCAAGTGCAACCTGTGCGCCGATAATCGAGAACACCACCAGGCCTAGTGCATCCAGTACGAGGAAAATCTTGCGCAGGTAGGGCATGACGGGAGCAATAATTGTGGTTAGCACCGCGGCGGTCGCCACAATAATGACGTACTCAGGATGTTTCACCCAGCCGAGAGGATAATGGCCGAGAAGAATATCACGGACGGACCCGCCGCCAATGGCTGTCGCGGTGGCAATAATAATAACGCCAAATGTATCCATGCGACGACGGCCTGCCGCCAGTGCACCCGTCATGGCTTCAGCAGTGATGCCAATTAAGTATAAAACGTGTAACAGCATGTATTCCCCCTGATTTCCTGGGGGCTAAGGTTAGCGATTTGTGCTCGTTGTCACGATTGAGATTTTCTAAGGCGAAGTGGTTTTAATAACTACAGCTAATGCGAATTTACTAAGCATGCCAGATGGTATGCACTTTAAGCTATAAAAACTGAGCATAGATGATGAGAAAATATAATTCGAAGTGGCGATAAAATAAGCGGATAGTTGAAAAGCAGGCGTAGCGCCGCCATTTTATCGACGGGCTACGTGAGGAGATGACCTATTCGATGTTCTGAATCTGCTCGCGCATTTGCTCGATCAATACCTTCAGCTCAATGGCTGAGTTAGTCACTTCGGCATTGATGGATTTAGAGGCGAGGGTGTTCGATTCACGGTTGAATTCCTGCATCATAAAGTCCAGACGACGGCCGACCGCCTCTTTTTTCTTCAGGATGTTATAGGTTTCTTTAACGTGGGCTTCCAGACGATCTAATTCTTCCGCCACATCGATACGCTGCGCCATCAGCACCAGCTCTTGTTCAAGACGGTTATTTTCCAGTTGAACCTGTGCGTCTTCGAGTTTGGCAACCAGACGTTCACGCTGCCACTGCAGGATTTCCGGCATATGCGCGCGGACTTTCGCCACTTCGGTGCTGACGCCTTCCAGACGTTGTTCGATTAACGCTTTTAGCGCCTGGCCTTCGGTTTCACGTGCGACAATAAAGTCGTCCAGCGTGCCATCGAGCGCGGCAAGGATCTCTGCGGCAATAGCGTCCAGGTCTTGTTCCTGGGCCGCCATGACACCCGGCCAGCGCAGGATATCAACCGGATTAATTTCGCCTTCATCGCTCTGCATCTTGACCCAGTTTGCGGCGGTGACGAGCTGTTTAGCGAGTTTTTCATTCAGGAGCAACTCACCTTGCGCGCTGGCATCAGGCTCAAAACGCAGCGTACATTCGATTTTACCGCGTGTCAGACGCGTGCGGATGCGTTCGCGTACAACAGGCTCAAGACTACGGAACTGTTCCGGCAGGCGAAAATAGGTTTCCAGATAACGCTGGTTTACCGAGCGCATTTCCCAGGTAGCGCTACCCCATTCACCCTTGATTTCACGCCGGGCGTAGGCGGTCATGCTGCGGATCATAGACGTTCCTGTTTTTGAAGATGAGATGGGAGGATTATAGCCATCCATGTCTTGTCAGGATAGGAATAACCGTCGGAACTCCGTATAATGCGCAGCCACATTCGTTTCAAGCCGGAGATTTTATCATGCGTCCAGCAGGTCGTAGTGCCAACCAGGTGCGTCCCGTCACCCTGACCCGTAATTATACAAAACACGCTGAAGGCTCCGTGCTGGTCGAATTTGGTGATACCAAAGTACTGTGCACCGCCTCGATTGATGAAGGCGTGCCGCGCTTTCTGAAGGGCCAGGGACAAGGCTGGATCACCGCAGAATATGGCATGTTACCGCGTGCGACTCATACCCGTAACGCGCGTGAAGCGGCGAAAGGTAAGCAGGGCGGCCGTACCATGGAAATTCAGCGTCTGATCGCGCGTGCGCTGCGCGCCGCCGTTGACCTGAAAACGCTTGGCGAATTCACCATCACCCTGGACTGCGACGTGATTCAGGCAGACGGCGGTACCCGTACTGCATCCATTACCGGTGCTTGTGTTGCGCTGGCTGATGCGCTGAACAAACTGGTTGCCAGCGGTAAGCTGAAAACCAACCCAATGAAAGGGATGGTTGCTGCGGTGTCCGTGGGTATTGTGAATGGCGAAGCGCTCTGCGATTTAGAGTACGTTGAAGACTCTGCGGCAGAAACCGACATGAACGTGGTGATGACCGAAGACGGTCGCATTATTGAAGTGCAGGGCACGGCGGAAGGCGAACCGTTCAGCCATGAAGAACTTCTCACCCTACTGGCACTGGCCCGAGGGGGAATTGAATCCATCATAACGACGCAGAAGGCGGCGTTAGAAAATTAATTTTAAAGGCGACTGATGAGTCGCCTTTTTTTTGTCTGTTATAAAGTGAGATGAGGAGCGAATCCATGAAACCGTATCAGCGCCAGTTTATTGAGTTTGCGCTTAGCAAGCAGGTACTAAAGTTCGGCGAGTTTACGCTGAAATCCGGGCGTAAGAGCCCCTATTTCTTCAACGCTGGACTGTTTAATACCGGGCGTGACCTGGCACTGTTAGGCCGTTTTTATGCCGAAGCGCTGGTGGATTCCGGTATTGATTTCGATTTGCTGTTTGGCCCTGCGTACAAAGGTATTCCTATTGCCACAACGACCGCCGTTGCGCTGGCAGAACACCACGATAAAGATTTGCCGTACTGTTTTAACCGTAAAGAGGCGAAAACCCACGGCGAAGGTGGTAACCTGGTCGGCAGCGCATTGCAGGGCCGTGTGATGCTGGTGGATGATGTGATCACCGCCGGTACGGCGATTCGTGAGTCGATGGAGATAATCCAGGCGAATGGTGCGATGTTAGCTGGGGTTCTGATTTCTCTCGATCGTCAGGAACGGGGTCGTGGTGAGATTTCCGCTATCCAGGAGGTGGAGCGTGATTATGGGTGCAAGGTCATTTCAATCATTACCCTGAAAGACTTGATTGCGTATCTGGAAGAGAAGCCGGAGATGGCGGAACATCTGGCCGCAGTGCGGGCGTATCGCGAAACGTACGGCGTATAATCAGAACTGCCGGATGGCGCTACGCTTATCCGGCCTACGCACTTTCTGTAGACCCGGTAAGCGTAGTAGCGCCACCGGGCAATCAGCGATTACTGCAATTGTGCGACTATCAGCGGCCAGCGGATGTCAAAATCGTCCGTTGGACGGTATTTAAATTCGCTGCGCACAAAACGAGACAGCATACCTTCACAGAAAGCCAGTAACTGGCTGGCCAGCAGCGTTTCATCCATGGCGTAACCTTCACCTTCACGCATCCGTTTTTCTCGCAGGACCTGACGCAGCTGGGCCTCGATGCGTTCAAACAACTGATTAATGCGGCCCTGCAGACGATCTTGCTCAAACATCAGTGCGTGACCGGTCAGAATACGCGTCAGGCCGGGGTTACGTTCACCGAACCCTAAAATCAGCAACACGATCAGACGCAGGCGTGCGCCGGTGTCTTTTTCATCTTTCAAAATCAGGTTGATACGGGTAATCAGACTATCTTCGATAAACTCAATCAGGCTATCGAACATGCGGGTCTTGCTGGGAAAATGGCGATACAATGCCGCTTCGGAAACGCCAACAGAGGCTGCCAGTTTTGCTGTCGTAATGCGTTGGCTTCCATCGCTGGATTCAAGCATCAGTGCCAGAGACTGAAGTATTTCTTCGCGACGATTCCTTTTCGCAGTTTGCTTTTCTACCATGTTACAAAATACCCCTGAAAATAAGCACTTGCCAGGCAGGCATCCACACAGCGACCGCAAACGACGGTTTGCGGTATGTTATTGCGTTATTACGCTGTGGGATACTTCTCTACGGGTTACTTGCGCCCGGAATGGCCGAAGCCGCCTTCGCCACGATCGGTGGCTTCAAATTCTTCCACCAGATTAAATTCAGCCTGCACGACCGGCACAAAGACCATCTGTGCAATACGCTCACCCGGCTCGATAGTGAAGCTGTCCTGGCCACGGTTCCAGACAGATACCATCAGTTGGCCCTGATAATCGGAGTCAATCAAGCCGACCAGGTTGCCAAGTACGATACCGTGCTTATGGCCCAACCCGGAGCGTGGAAGCATTACCGCCGCCAGCGAAGGGTCGGCGATATGAATGGCTAACCCGGTTGGCACCAGCGTCGTCGCGCCCGGAGCCAGTTCTACGGCGTCATCAAGACAGGCGCGCAGGTCAAGTCCGGCAGAGCCAGAGGTGGCGTACGTCGGGAGCGGAAATTGTTGCCCTACGCGTGGGTCCAGAATCTTAACGTCGATTTTTTTCATCATAACGGGTCACGATCTCGTCGAGTAATAATTGGCCCAGGAGTTCTTTACGCTCAAGCGGTAAGACTTTATCTCCATCCTGCCAGAAAAGGTGTAATGCGTTGCTGTCGCTGTTAAATCCTTGAGTAGATAGTGAAACATCGTTTGCACAAATCACATCAAGGTTTTTGCGGATACGTTTTTGCCGGGCATATTCTTCCACATTATTTGTTTCGGCGGCAAACCCAACGACAAAAGGACGATTAGCATTGAGTGCGGCAACCCCGGCGATAATATCCGGGTTTTTGACCATTTTTACTGTGAATTCATCACCCTGCGTCGCCTGCTTTTTGATTTTTTCATGGGCTACGGTTTCTGCGCGATAATCAGCGACGGCGGCACAGCCGATAAAAATATGCTGTTGCTGTACGACTGATTGCACGGCAGCTTCCATTTCGAGCGCCGTAACGACATCAATACGCTGCACCAAAGGCGGCGTGGCTAATGACACGGGACCTGACACCAGCGTGACATTAGCGCCGCGCTTTGCTGCCGCAGCGGCGATGGCGAAACCCATCTTTCCGGAACTGTGGTTAGAAATGTAGCGCACCGGATCAAGCGGCTCGCGTGTTGGGCCAGCCGTAATCATGATGTTGAGATGTTGCAGGGAATTGACAGGTGAAAAATGTTCCGCCGCCATATCCACAATGGTTAACGGATCCAGCATACGGCCAGGGCCAACATCGCCACAGGCCTGGCTGCCGCTGTCGGGTCCCCAAATGAGCAAGCCACGTGACGCGAGAACGCCGAGATTGTGCTGTGTTGCGGCGGCTCGGTACATCTGCTGGTTCATGGCCGGTAAGACGGCAACAGGCGCAGGCGTTGCCAGGCAGATCGTTGACACCAGATCGTTGGCCATGCCAGCGGCAACGCGCGCAATCAAATCAGCCGTGGCGGGGGCCAGGATAACTAAATCGGCCCATTTCCCGAGTTCAATATGACCCATCGCAGCTTCTGCTGCGGGGTCAAGCAAGCTGTCGGAAACGGGGTAGCCCGAAACCGCCTGTAAGCTCAGGGGCGTAATAAACGCTTTTGCCGCCTCGGTCATTGCCACGCGGACGTCTGCGCCACGTTCCCGTAAACGGCGTACCAGCTCGGGGGTTTTGTATGCAGCAATACCGCCACTGACACCAATTACGATTTTTTTACCGGCCAGGCTCATCATGATCTTTCCTGTTGGATTTCACCAGAAGGCGGATATTTTATCACAATCCTCAATGCGACGTGCTTTTGCCGGGAAGCACTTTGCGAGGCGTCACGAAGAAGTGAAAACAGGACGTCGCTTCATGGCGGGTGTTATGTAACCATTCGCGGGCTAAGGGAGGAGAAGCATGGAAGAGATGGAATGTTCGATGCCCCGGGAAAAAATGATGGCTCTGGGGGTAGATTCGCTGACGGATGTTGAGCTATTGGCACTTTTTTTACGTACCGGTTCGCGAGGGAAAGATGTCCTGACGCTGGCAAAAGAGATACTGCAAAATTTTGGTTCTCTGTATGGTCTGTTATCGGCCGATTACATGGATTTCAGCCAGGTTCAGGGTATTGGCGTGGCGAAGTATGCCCAGCTAAAAGGTATTGCCGAATTGGCAAAGCGTTACTACAACGTGCGCGTGATGGAAGAACGTTCGCTACTGAGTCCCGAAATGGCGCGTGAGTTTCTGCAAAGCCAGTTCTCGCAAGAGGAACGAGAGATCTTTCTGGTGATCTTTCTTGATGCTCAGCATCGTGTGATTAAACACAGCACACTTTTTTCTGGCACGCTCAGCCACGTCGAGGTACATCCGCGAGAAATTGTCCGTGAGGCGATAAAAATGAATGCGTCGGCGCTGATCCTTGCGCATAATCACCCTTCGGGGTGTGCAGAGCCGAGTAAAGCGGATAAACTTATCACCGAGCGTGTTGTGAAATGCTGTCAGTTCATGGATGTCCGGGTGCTTGATCATCTAGTAATTGGGCGCGGAGAGTACGTTTCTTTTGCGGAACGCGGTTGGATTTAACGCACTTTACGCGATCCATCGGGATCTTTGTCTGTTCGGGACTTGAGCACATCGCTGACTCAGCGTATACTACGCCACCTTTGAGAATCTCGGGTTTGGCATTTGGGCCTGGCAATCGAGAGTTCGCAAATATACGAAATCATTCATTCGGTATCCAACGTTGATGCAGTATGAAAGATTGAGTGTATTGAACTGCGATAACCGGGCTGAGAAGCCTGACGAGGCGCCAATACCCCATACGAAGCTCGAGCTAATTTGATTTTTGGAGAATAGACATGTCCCGAGTCTGCCAAGTTACTGGCAAGCGTCCGGTGACCGGTAACAACCGTTCCCACGCACTGAACGCGACTAAACGCCGTTTCCTGCCTAACCTGCACTCTCACCGTTTTTGGGTTGAGAGCGAGAAGCGTTTTGTCACCCTGCGTGTATCTGCTAAAGGTATGCGTGTTATTGATAAGAAAGGCATCGAAACAGTTCTGTCTGAACTGCGTGCCCGTGGCGAAAAGTACTAAGAGGAAATAAATCATGGCTAAAGGTATTCGTGAGAAAATCAAGCTGGTTTCTTCTGCTGGTACTGGTCACTTCTACACCACCACGAAGAACAAGCGTACTAAGCCGGAAAAACTGGAACTGAAAAAATTCGATCCAGTTGTCCGTCAGCACGTTTTATACAAAGAAGCGAAAATCAAATAATTTTCGCTTTGATGTAAAGAAAAACCCTGCCTCGGCGGGGTTTTTTGTTTTCTGGCCGTCCCCATATTAATGAGACCTGATACACCGCCGGAGATGCTATGCCTGAATTACCTGAAGTCGAAACCAGCCGCCGTGGTATTGAGCCGCATCTCGTTGGGGCAACGATTCTGCACGCCATTGTGCGTAATGGGCGTCTGCGTTGGCCGGTATCAGAAGAAATCTATCGTCTTAGTGATAAGCCTGTGCTTAGCGTACAACGTCGTGCGAAGTATCTGCTTTTAGAGCTAGCGGATGGCTGGATTATCATTCATCTGGGCATGTCAGGCAGTTTACGTATTCTTCCTGAAGAACGCCCGGCAGAAAAACACGACCATGTGGATTTGGTGATGAGCAATGGCAAAGTCCTACGCTATACCGATCCCCGGCGGTTTGGGGCGTGGTTATGGACCAAAGAACTGGCGGGACACAATGTTCTCGCGCATCTTGGCCCGGAGCCGCTGAGCGATGATTTCAACGCCAGTTACCTCCAGCAGAAATGCGCGAAGAAGAAAACGGCGATTAAACCCTGGCTGATGGATAACAAGTTAGTGGTGGGGGTTGGCAACATCTATGCCAGCGAGTCGCTGTTTGCGGCTGGTATCCATCCTGACCGCCTGGCATCGTCGCTGTCGGTATCTGAGTGTGAGCTGTTGGTGCGCGTTATCAAGGCGGTTTTGCTTCGCTCTATCGAGCAAGGGGGAACGACGCTGAAGGATTTTCTGCAAAGTGACGGCAAGCCGGGCTATTTTGCCCAGGAGTTGCAAGTCTATGGGCGAGAAGGTGAGCCTTGCCGTGCATGCGGCGCGCCGATCGTTGCGACAAAACATGCACAGCGAACGACATTCTACTGCCGTCGCTGCCAGAAATAGCGTAGATAACGCCTTTACTTCAGCTTGACCATTAACGCCTGGTGCACGTTCGCCGGTAAAAAGTGGGTCACGTCCCCCTGATGGCGGGCGACTTCTTTAACCAGCGATGATGAGATAAATGACCATTCTTTGGAAGGCATCAAAAAGACGCTTTCCAGCTGCGGCATCAGGTGGCGATTCATGTGCGCCAACTGCATTTCATACTCAAAATCTGCCACGGCACGCAGCCCACGAATCAGAACATTTGCCTGTTTATCGCGGGCGAAGTTTGCCATTAAGTCGCTAAACCCCAGTACTTCGACATTGTCGAGATGCGCCGTTGCCTGCTGTGCCAGCTCAACACGCTCTTCCAGAGTAAACATCGGTTTTTTACTGGGACTTGCGGCAATCGCCAGAATCACGTGATCGAACATGCTTGTTGCACGCGTCACAATATCGATATGGCCGTTAGTAATGGGATCGAAGGTTCCTGGATAAATTGCCCGTTTTTGCATGACAACCCTCAGTGCGTTTTGGGTGGCAGGTAAGGTTCCAGCAGCTGCAGCAGACGCTGTAGCGCGCCCTGGTTTTGATACAGAACTTCAACTGCATGACGACCATAGAAATTACGATAATCTGCATCGGTCAGCAACGACGAGATCTCTTTCACCAACGTGGTGGTATCGGTGACGGTGATCAATCCACTTGCCTGCTCAAGTCGGGCGCAAATATCTTTAAAATTAAAGGTATGTGGTCCCATCAGTACGGGAATCGCATGCGCTGCAGCTTCTAATGGGTTATGACCCCCACGTTCAACCAGTGAGCCGCCGACGAATGCCAGGTCGGCAATGCCGTACAGCAGCATCAGTTCGCCCATCGTATCGCCAATAACCACCTGAGTACCTGAGGACGGGACTTCTCCCGAGGACCGTGTGGTATAGCTTAGCCCAGCCTGGCGTACGAGGTTAATGGCATCCGGAAAACGTTCCGGATGTCGTGGAACCAGAATCAGTAACAGATTCGGGAACTGATTTAATAATGCCTGATGCGCGGCGACGATAATGCTTTCTTCACCATCGTGTGTGCTGGTAGCAATCCATACCGGGCGATGTGGTGCCCACTGGCGACGTAACGTGATCGCTTTAGCGGCCAACTGCGGGGTGACGGAAATATCAAATTTTAGACTGCCGGTGACGGTCACCTGATTGCTCTTTGCACCAAGCGTAATAAAGCGTGCACCATCTTCTTCATTTTGTGCGGCAATCAACGTAATACGACGTAGTAATCTGCCAACAAATTTACCCAGTTTCGCGTAGCCTGCGGCCGAACGGGCGGAAAGTCGGGCGTTAGCAATGACCAGAGGAATATGACGTTTGTGGAGTGCCGCGATCAGATTTGGCCACAACTCGGTTTCCATGATTAACACCAGTTTGGGGTCAACTTTGTTCAGGAAACGGTTGAGTGCATCGGGTAAATCGTAAGGTAAATAGACGTGTTGAACGTCAGTACCAAATGCAGACTGGACGCGCTCTGAGCCGGTTGGTGTCATGGTGGTAACCGTGATCGGCAGGTCCGGGTAACGATGTCGCAGGGCGCGGACTAATGGGATCGCCGCCAGTGTTTCGCCCACGGACACAGAATGCAGCATGATGCCGCCTGGCTTTAGTGGACGACGATAAAATCCGTAGCGTTCACCCCAGCGTTTACGGTAGGCCGGAGCCTTACGACCGCGCACCCAAAGCCGTATCCAGATCAAGGGCTGAATAAGGTAGAAAAGGGCGGTGTAAAGCAATTCGAGCATAATAGTGGCTAACCTAGGGATGTGCTGGGGATTCTATGTATTTAACTGTGGCTTTACCATCATTTTTATCCAGGTTGTACCAAAACGCTTGTGTTGACAAGGCATTGTTATGCCTGGCGGTCGTTTCAAAAAACACCTGCTTCCAATATTAGGGCTTAACTTCTCGTGCGATACGACTTTTACGATGAAATTGAATTTATATTATGTATCTGTTTTTTATATTAAATTTAATTTTTTTGTTCAAAAAACATTCAGTTCGGATTGAGTGATAATCAATGATATACTATTGCGCAATTTCTGGTAGTTTGCGGCCGAAGCATGTGGAGTAATCTTTGGGTAGCGCAAGTAAGGATTACAGTCCCCTTATGTATCTGGCTTGGTATGCCTGGCGACACGATGCGGATATTAATGCATGATCATTGCTTTTTGTTTGTACAAGTATTTTCCTTATGGTGGATTGCAGCGTGATTTTCTGCGGGTTGCGCAGACGGTTGCTGCACGGGGACATCATGTTCAGGTCTTTACCCAACAATGGCAGGGGGAGCGCCCTGAAGGCTTGGAAATTATACTCGTTCCAGTTACATCCAGAACAAATCATGGGAAAAATGAGCAATATCATCAATGGGTTCAACAGTATTTTAGCCAACATCCTGTTGATCGTGTTGTTGGTTTTAATAAAATGCCTGGGCTGGATGTGTATTATGCAGCCGATGTCTGTTATGCCGAAAAAGTTGCCCGTGAAAAAGGTTTTTTTTACAAGCTGACGCGGCGTTATCGCCATTATGCCTCGTTTGAAAAGGCGGTATTTCAGCAAGGTTCTCATACCACATTACTGATGTTAACCAACAAACAAATTGGCGATTTTAAACGTCATTATCATACCGAGAATCCACGTTTTCGTATTTTACCACCGGGTATTTACCCTGACCGAAAGTACAGCCAGCAGCCTGAAAACAGTAGACAGATTGTCAGGGAAAAAAATGATATTGGTCTCGATCAGTTCTTCCTTCTGCAGGTAGGTTCAGATTTCAAGCGTAAAGGTGTGCTGCGTACATTGCAGGCTCTGGTGTCTTTGCCTGAACCTCTACGCCAGCGTACGCGGTTGATGGTCGTCGGTCAGGATAAAGCAGATCGTTACCGTGCTCAGGCTCGCCAATTGGGTATTGAAAAACAAGTACAGTTTTTCTCGGGGCGGGATGATATCTCCGAATTGATGTCTGCTGCGGATTTGTTACTGCATCCTGCTGTTCAGGAAGCTGCTGGGATTGTCTTATTAGAGGCAGTAGTTGCAGGGTTGCCGGTGTTAACCACGGAAGTATGCGGGTATGCTGACTATATCAATGCTGCCCAATGTGGCGTGGTTATTCCTGAACCGTTTGTGCAGAACAACTTGAATTCAGCACTTTTCGATGCGTTGCAAAACAATGAGCAAAGAAGTCGCTGGGCCGGAAATGCACGGCATTTTGCTGATACAGAAGATCTCTATAGTCTGGCTGACAGGGCTGCAGACATCATTTTAGGCATTGAGAATGATTGAATTAAAAGAACCCTTTGCCACGCAGTGGCAGGGAAAAGATCCGTTTACAGAAGTCGCTAAACTGGATGGTGAGGTTTTTCGTGCGTTGGAAACGCGACGTACTCTACGTTTTGAGATGATGGGGAAAGGATATTTTCTTAAATATCATCATGGAACCACGCTCAAAGAAGTGGTGAAAAACCTGATTTCGTTACGTATGCCAGTGCTGGGGGCCGATCGAGAGTGGTTAGCTATTCATCGTTTGCAAGCGTTGAATGTTGATACCATGACCGGGGTGGCGTTTGGACAGAAAGGACTGAATCCATTAGAGCGTACGTCATTTATTATCACTGAAGATCTCTCTCCTGCTATCAGCCTCGAAGATTTTTGCGCTAGTTGGAGTGTTGAACGCCCTAATTTTGTATTAAAACGGACCATTATCACCCGCGTGGCAGAAATGGTGGGTAAAATGCATCGTGGTGGGGTGAACCATCGTGACTGTTATATCTGTCACTTTTTGCTTCAACAACCTATGCCCTCAAAAATTGAGGATATTAAACTCTCGGTGATCGATCTGCATCGTGCGCAAATACGCCAACATGTACCTCGCCGTTGGCGCAATAAAGATTTGATTGGGCTCTATTTCTCATCACTTGAAATCGGGCTGACATCAAGAGATATCTATCGATTTTTACGTGTTTACTTTGCCATGCCGCTACGTGAAATTTTCCGCCAGGAAGTTAAATTGTTTGAACAAGCCGTTACGAAAGCGCAAAAAATCAGACAGAGAACAATAAGAAAAGCGCTCTAAAGTACATATTAATTTTGAGGCCATTGCACTATGAACATCGATTTTCAGCAAGTAATTATTCAAAAGCATTTGATTGACAGTTCTACGCACGAAAAGAACAAAAAACTAAATATTGCGTATGGTGTTGATCGTAATTTTTTATTTGGTTCTGGCATCTCGATGACCTCAGTGCTGGTAAATAACCCTGATATTGATATCCACTTCTATATAGCAACAGACTATGTCGATGATGACTATCTGGAAAGTGTAAAACGACTGACGCAGATGTACAGTACGACGGTGACGGTTCTGGTTTTCGATAATACTGCATTTCGAAAATTACCGAGCACTAAAGCCTGGACCTATGCAATGTATTATCGCTACTTTGCATTTGAGTATTTAAGCACTGAAATTAGTTCAGTGCTGTACCTTGATGCCGATGTGGTTTGCAAAGGTTCTTTACGAGAACTTACTGAAATTAATTTTTGTGGGGAATATGCCGCTGTAATCAATGATATTGATGAAGTGCGTATTAAATCTGGTACCAGACTTGGCATTCCTGAGTTGAGTAATGGGTATTTTAATTCTGGCGTGGTGTTTGCCAACCTGGCCGTCTGGCGAGAGCAACAACTACTAACTAAAGCCTTTTCTATTTTAGAAGAGCGCCAAAGGGAGCTTCTTTATTTTGATCAAGATGTTCTTAATATATTATTTGTCGGTAATGTGATTTTCCTGAGAAGAGACTTTAACTGTATTTATGGTGTTGATCAGGAACTGAAAAATAAGAATGATGAAATTTACAAAAACTATATCACTGATGATACAGTGTTAATTCATTATGTTGGAGTAACAAAGCCATGGCATACATGGGCTAAATATCCAGTAGCTAAGTTTTTTATTGAAGCATATCAGAAATCCGCATGGGCGGAAAAATCTTTATTGAATGCAAATACGGCGAAGCTATATAAACGTAAATCGCGGCATGAAAAAGTGCAGCGGAAATATATCCGTTCTGTGCTAAGCCACGTTATGTATATAAAAAATAAACTACATAATGCACGGTCGCACTAGTTTGCTGTGCAGATAATTTTCAGATAGCATAAAAAGGTGTAGTACATGAATTTTGATTGTCATCAGTCTATCAAGGATACCATTGAGATCTGTGGTGCTCCAACAGATCATACCCCGCAGCTCAATATTGCATGGGGGGTTGATCAGAATTTTATGTTCGGAGCGGCAGTTTCGATGTCGTCCGTTTTACTACATAATCAAGATATCAGCATTCATTTTCACCTTTTTACTGATTATATTGACTTAGATTATCGGCAACGGCTTGAAAAACTAGCAAAACAATTTTCTAGTAATATAACGGTCTATGTAATGAATGCTGAAGGACTAAAGGTCTTGCCATGCGGAAATGCCTGGTCTCATGCGACTTATTTTAGATTCATTGCATTCGAATATCTTAGCGAAAAAATCGATAGTCTACTCTATATTGATGCCGATGTGGTATGTAAGGGTTCGTTGATTGATTTAACGAATATCAAATTTGGGCATCATGTAGCTGCAGTTATCCAGGATGTTGATGATAGTCGCTCATATGCAGCTACTCGTCTTAATGTTCCAGAGTTTAATGAGCAATATTTTAATGCTGGGGTTGTTTTTGCCAATTTAAAGGAATGGAAGGAGCAACAATTTTTCTCTAAAGCATTTTCTACTCTTTTAGATAAAACTAAGAAATTTGCGTTTCTTGATCAGGATGTTTTAAATATCATGTTTTTGGGGAAAACTATTTTCTTACCACGAATTTATGATGCAATATATGGTATTAAACAAGAACTTAAGAGCAAAGATCTTTCAAAGTATAAAGAGTATATAACACCTGAAACCATTCTGATCCATTATATAGGCGTGACTAAACCATGGAATTCCTGGGCTAACTACCCTTCTGCAGTGTACTTTGTTGAGGCATGGAAAGCCTCCCCTTGGGCGGATGTTCCCTTGCTGCCAGCCAGAACGCCAAAACAGTATAAAAAGAAATCACGGCATGAAAGGCTACAAGGAAAATATTTCGCTTCAATAATTAGCTATATCGGCTATTTACGTACAAAGTTACAAAGTAAGTAAAAAAACTCCCGAAAGGGAGTTTTTTATTTAGCGCAGTTTTGTCTTGAGATATTTCATATACCATTTGAAAGAAGCGCAGTAATTTCCCCTTTTGGCTTCCTGACGCGAGTAAACCCGATAATCAGTAGGCCTCATTCGCGGGGCATAAGAGCGCATTTCTGTGTTCTGCCATGGTGTAAAATGATGGTAGAAAAGATACAGCTGCTGTGAAAGCCCTGTGTGTTCTTTATACCATGGCTTTCTTCCACCGGTGAAATGGATAATGCGTGGCAGGTTATCTTTTTGATAGAAGAAGCTATCTTTCTGTTGATCGTTAAACCAGTTAAACAAAAAATTCCATCGATTATCAATAAATTTGACGTTGCCATCCATTGCAATATTTAGAGCATCTTGATCAAAGTAAGGTAGATTTTTTCCCTGTTCAAATAGTACAGTATTTGCTTTGTTTTCGATGTCGAATTTAATCCAATTCGCAATATTAATATACAAAAAACCGGCATTGAAGTAATGACCTGTACTGAGACCTAGGCGTTTGGCATTTTTTGTATCATGGATATCGAGCGAGTCGTGGCTGGCTGCGCAAATGACGTTACTGATATCAATACTGTTAATATCATTGAGTTTATCAAAACACAGAGTGTCGGCATCTAAATAGATAAAGTGCTCAACTTTATCTTTCAGTAAGCGCGGAACGGCAAGGCGCATATAAGTTGAACGGTTCAGGTGTTTGATTGCAAAGTCATTGTTATATTTTTCAATCTCTTCTTTATCAATATTGACAACCTGAATTTTATCACTGGTGGAGCGTAGCTTATCAATCTCTTTATCAGTGACGTCATAGACAAAAACGAAAAATGACAGGTCTTGTCCTGGGTTGTTCATTATGACGGACATAATGGACACTGCTACATATTCCAGATAGTTGGCATCTGTACAGTAAGCAATATTAATAACGTTATTTTTGTTGTCCATTTATGCTTTCTCATTGCCTTTATTATTGCCACTATCATGAAGTACCATATCGATAGCGTCAATCACAGCTTGTTCTGGTACCCATGTTAAATATTTTTTTGACCTGTCGAGTTCATCTCTGGAAGGCATTGGATGGTAATCGCCAGCCCAAATCAACACGGCTTTATCTGACCATGGTCTCCATTGCTGATAATTGGTAGCGCCAAACAGGCAGACCTGTGGTGTTCCTAACGCTGCCGCCATATGCATAGGCGCAGAATCGACCCCGATGTAAAGAACTGCATGGTCGATCAACGCAGCCAATTGCAGGAAGGTTGTTTTGCCTGCCAGTGTCAGGTCAGGAGAAACCTGGCACAGTTCTGCGATGCGTTGAACCTGCTGTTGCTCCCCTAATGCTGGCCCACAGGTAAGATAAATATGCAGGCCTTGTTGATGCAGATGGTCTATGACATGTGCGAATTTATCATCATCCCAACATTTAAACTCTTGCCTTGCCGTAGGCTGAATAACAACATATTTTTGCGAAGATAGTGCAGGCAGCTGGGATACTAAATGTTGATAGTCATCCGGACGATAACACAACGACATCTCTTTCTTGAGCTCTGCTTCACCAAAGCCAACCCCTTTCAATATAGATAAATTTTGCTCAACGACATGTGTTCCAACGGAGGGCGTTATGTGTGTAAAAAGCCGATTCCATTGATTTTTGTCACGTTCAAACGCAACCGAGGGACGATGCAGGGAGGCTATAAGGGCTGCAATAGGCCACTGCTCTGTTAAGTTGACGATAAGATCATAGTGATTTTTCTTTAGTTGTTGACGCACCGATAGGTAATTTTTCGTAGTCGCCAGCAAACCTTTCTTTTTCTCGATGAGGTAAAAATCATTGATATCTTTATTCGCGGCTACGATTGCTTTGGTATCTTTATATAGAAGCAGATCGATTTTAGCCTGCGGATAGCGGGCTCGAATGCTGGCAATGACGGGGGTGATCAACAGTACATCCCCGTAAAATTTGAGCTTGCAGATAAGAACTCTGTCCACTTTATCAAACATGTTAAAGTCCCTTTCGAAAAAATAAATTCTTGCAGGTATTTATAATTTTAAAACGTATTTCAGAAATGGAACGATCAATGTGTGGATATTTCATTTTATAAATGATCTTTTTCTTAATAATTCGCGTGTCGCAGCATGCCAGCGCGTTGTGAATATCATTTAGCATGCTTTCGTTATAGCGATAATAGCCTTTTTTCTTACGCAGTAGTTTGCGTCCTTCGAGAAAACAATTGATGATCATGAGCGTAGCAACAGTGCGTTTGGCACTATTTTCGTTGATATAGTTATACATTTTTCGCATGGCGAAGAAGATACTATCCGCATCGCTATCAATAATATTCTCGGTAATACTTTTATCATTTACCCGGTAGTAGTAAAGATTATTTTCGATCTTTAAAATCTTATGGCATTTAAAATATTGAAAAGGACAGAAAATCATATCTTCATAGCGACGATGTTCTTCAAATCGATCTTCACCGATCACATCACGATGAAAAATCTTCGTCATTAAGTGCCACTGACCGGCACGAAAAATTGGGAATAGTGGCGCATAGTTGTCATTTTCTAAAGTCACTTCGTGCTGGACGATAGTCTTTTCCGTATCAGAAGTATTCTTATGCAGATTTTTTATATTACGGGTTAGGTTAAATTCAATAATATCATATTTTTCGTCTCTTAATTTAGGGAGGAGAATAGAAAAATAATCACGGCAGACAATATCATCGCTGTCCACAAAACCAATATATTTTCCCGTCGCATGAGCCAGTCCAACGTTACGGGCGATTGCAACACCTTGATTATTTTTGCTTATATATCTGATGTTCTTGCAATTTTTTTCACGATAAAATGTACTAACACGTTCTTCGGTCAGATCGGTTGAGCCATCATTAACAATGATTACCTCCACATCGTCAGTGATACTCTGGTGTATCGATGCCAGTGTTTCTGCGATGAATTCCGCATTGTTGTATGTCGGTATAATAATGCTCAGTAAATAACCTGAAGCGTTAATCATGGCATCGCTCTCTCGTTGGATTCGAGGTCAGCATTGCTGCTATACACAATGCTAGTACGCTGCTCAAAGCTTCACCTTTGGCATATAATAATAAATCACTTAAGCCATAGATAGCGATAGCACCTGCGATGACAAACAACAGAGAACTACGTTGCCAGTAAGCCCTTAAGAACATGGCAGTATAGAGCAAGAGTAGCACAATCACCCCAAGGATGCCCTTCAGCGAAAAGGTATCAACGATTTCGTTATGCAGATGGACGTTAAGGAACTCAAGCGCCCCTTGCAGAGAGGTATCTTGCACAGTAAGACGCTGAATTTCTGCACCACGTTGTTCAAGTGACTGCCCCCAGAGATGTACTTTCCCTGCCTCAATACCTGCTCGTTGCATTGCAAGTCGCGCGCCAATAGAGGTATTACTATTGTTCTGGCTGTAGGAATGCAAATCGACCATCATGTTCTGGTAACGATTTTCAATAATTGATTTAAGCGGAATTGACGCTACCCCTACCAGTATCACGAAGCCCAATAATGCTTTGAACAACATGATACGGTTGTGACGATGGTGCATGAGAAACAGGCTGATACTCAGGATCGGGTATACCAAAATAGCCGCCCGAGTTTGCGTGGTAATAATAACCGCCAGCGATATTAAGAAATGTAACAGATACAGTGAAACGGTATGTTTTATACGCAGGTTGATAATGGCCTGAGATGCCAATAAGCCAATCAATGTCAGCGCATAAGCGGTACCAGTCTGGTGCTCAAAGCCGAGAGCAACACGATAATCCAAAGGATTAGGGGCACCGGCTAGCTGGTAGCCTGCAAAAAGATACAGGCCAATTGCCGTAACAATAACCCAGATGCTGGTGACACGGGTTTTGGTTTCGCTGGGTGCTCGCGAGGTTAATGCGGTGAGAACCAGTGCGGCAAAGATCATGACTTTACCCCCGTTCTGATACGAACGGTAGGCGCCGGTAAAGGCAGATCCGGGTTGCTTAAAGATGTCCACCCAGATAATTTGCACTAAGCCAAAAAGCAACAGCATAAAAGGCAAGATCAGATTTTTTTTGTTGCCGAGCACATACTTTATATTTTTGCCAATCAACGGCAGAGACAGGGCCGCACAGGCAATAAATACCTTCAGTGCCTCATCGGGATTGACCAGCACCATCGCAAGGGTGACAAGGATCCCCGTGTAAAATAGCTGATATAGAAAATTAAATGGGTTGTTTTTTGTATTATCGATAAAGCGAGAAAACATGTTTTGGCAAAGCATGGTTCATCTCTTAAAGTTAAAGCAAATTAATATCAAGCAATGATGCGTTGATGCTGCTGGCATCGAGATCCTGTAAATTACCGGATTGACTCTGCTGTGCGTATTGATTCTTCCCATACCCACCAATCAGCCCAGGGTCTGTTGGGCCATACAGGGTAATGTTCGGGCGATCCAGCGCTGCGGTTAAATGGCTGAGCCCTGTATCCACCGACACGACAAACTTTGCCCCCGCCAACACACTTGCGATCTCTTCCAGACTCATCCGCGGCAGGACATCGACGTAGTTAAAACCGTCAGCCAGTCTTTTGGCGCGCGCTTCTTCATGAGGCGCCCCCCAGGGCAGCTTAATGCGTATTCCGGCGTTATGTAACTGGCCAATCAGCTCCCGCCAGTTGGCTTCCGGCCAATGTTTATCGTCACGGGTTGTCGCGTGTAAAAATACCGCATATTGGCCTGCATCAGCATTAAGATCGTTCAAGAAATGCTGCGCGATAGCATAATCGCCCTGCGACTGTGGTTTGGTATACCCCAAACTTTTCGCAAACAGTTCCCGCGTACGTTCAACGGCATGCTGCTGCCTGGCAATATGATGCTTACAGTTATAAAACAGGCTTGCCAGTGGCTCGCGAGCCGTGCTCCAGTCCATGCCATGCTTGATGCCGCGCCCCAGACGCGTAACCAGAGCGGCACTTTTAACCAGACCTTGGGCATCGATTATCGCGTCATACTGCTGTAAACGCACCGCATTGCGAAACGCTTTACGCTCGGCTTTAATCGGTGCTGAAAACCAGGCTTTACGCCAGCGGCGAATCGCCACGGGGATCACCCGGTCAACGGCTGAATGCCAGGATGGGATTTGCGCGAACCCTTCTTCAACCACCCAGTCAAACTGAATACCTGGAATTGCCCGCTGCGCATCGGTTAGCGCAGGCAATGTATGCAGTACATCGCCCATCGACGATGTTTTAACGATCAGAACCCGCATCCGTCAGGCTTCCTCTTGTAACAACAGGTCGTTCAGTTCTTCAAGAACGCGCTGAGGAGTGATGTCAATCAGGCTCTGATGATACCCTTGCGCCGCATTGCCCTTACGCACTTTGTGATAACCCGTTATCAGGCGGATCACACGTGCTTTATGGGAAAGAGGCGGAGTAAAGTCCGGGCTGCTGGGGCCGTACAGAGCGACCAGCGGACGGTTCAACGCGGCGGCTACGTGCATTAATCCTGAGTCATTGGTGACTACCGCTTTACAGGCGGCGAGAAGAATAACGGCCTGCTCGAGCTGCGTTTCACCCGCCAGATTACGGCACCATGCCTGCTGTTCGGTGTTGAGTGTCGCCAGAATTTCATTACCGGCTTCATGATCTTTGGCTGAGCCAAACAGTACGATCTGATGACCTTCGTCGATCAGCTGCTTTGCCAGTTCCGCATAGTGATAATGCGGCCAGCGTTTGGCCGGACCAAATTCTGCCCCAGGACAAAAACCGATGATCGGGCGTTCAGCACAGAGAGAGAACTGGCTACAGGTCAGTGATTTTTCACCTTCGCTGACTTGCAGCTGCGGCCATAACAGCGGCTGCGGTAAATCTTTCGCTGAAAGCATTACGCCTTTATCGTAGGCCAGCGCTACATAGCGCTCGACCATCAGCGGCCAGGCTTCTTTATCCAGCACGCGTGCATCATTGAGCAGCCCGTAGCGCATCTCACCGCGCCATCCGGTACGATGGGGAATGCCCGCAAAGAACGGCACCAGTGCTGACTTAAATGAGTTCGGCAGCACGAAGGCACGATCGTAGCGTTTTTCACGCAGACTGTGGCCGAGTTTACGCCGTTCACCGATCTCCAGCGCACCGTGTCCTAGCGGCATGGCAATCGCGTCGTTGACTTCAGGCATGCGCGACAGCAGCGGACGACACCATGCCGGTGCCATCACGTCGATTATCGCCTGGGGATAGCGCGCCTTGAGCGTGCGATAGAGACTTTGCGACATCATCATGTCGCCAACCCAGGACGGGCCTATCACCAAAATTTTCATACTTACGCGTCGCGGTTCAGCCAGGCCATATATTCCGTTACGCCTTCGGCCACGGTCTTAAACGGCTTGTCGTAGCCTGCTGCGCGCAGGTTAGTCAGATCCGCCTGAGTAAACGCCTGGTAGCGGCCTTTCAGTTTTTCCGGGAACGGAATGTACTCAATGCTGCCTTTTTTATGGTAAGCCAGCGTAGCATCCGCCACGGCCTGGAATGATTCCGCGCGACCGGTACCGAGGTTAAAGATACCGGATACACCATTTTCCAGGAACCACAGGTTAACTGCGGCAACATCGCCAACATAGACGAAATCACGTTTGAAGTTTTCGCTGCCTTCAAACAGTTTTGGCGTTTCGCCATTGTTGAGTTGGGTATTGAGATGGAAAGCCACGCTTGCCATGCTGCCTTTGTGGCCTTCACGCGGTCCGTAAACGTTGAAATAGCGGAAGCCAACAATCTGCGAATCCGCTTCTGGCAGGATCTGACGAACATACTCGTCGAACAGGAACTTTGAGTAGCCGTAAACGTTCAGCGGTTTTTCATATTCACGGGATTCGATGAAGTCAGAAGTACGCCCGCCGTAAGTGGCTGCAGAAGAGGCGTACAGGAACGGAATTTCGCGTTCCAGGCAGTAGTGCAGCAGCTCTTTGGAGTATTGATAGTTATTGTCCATCATATACTTGCCATCCCACTCGGTGGTGGAAGAGCATGCGCCTTCGTGGAAAATTGCTTCGATATCGCTGAATTCTTCACCGGCCATAATCTGGATCAGGAAGTCTTCCTTATCCATGTAGTCAGCAATATTCAGGTCCACCAGGTTAACAAATTTAGTGCCGTCTTTCAGGTTGTCCACCACCAGGATATCAGTGATGCCTTTATCATTCAGTGACTTAACGATGTTGCTGCCGATAAAGCCCGCGCCGCCGGTAACGATGATCATAAATGTAACCTTCGAATTATGGAGTCAGAGACAATCTCAGACACGAATACTTCTATCATATCACTACATGGCCCTGGCTTCAGCCATTCACCGATAAGCCGTGCGGGTACACGTGATTTATGCTTCATTTTGAAGAAGTGATGACGCGTCATCTCGTATCAATGTATAGCTTTGGGTAATATGTGCTGAAATTTGCCCAGTCTGGAGAATTGCAATGCGTGGGAATTTTTACAAGCAGTTAACGAACGACCTGGAAACCGCACGTGCGGAAGGGCTGTTTAAAGAAGAACGCATTATTACGTCTGCGCAGCAGGCGGATATCACGGTAGCTGATGGAAGCCACGTGATTAACTTTTGTGCGAACAACTATCTGGGACTGGCTAACCACCCGGAACTGATTGCAGCGGCAAAAGCGGGTATGGATTCTCACGGGTTTGGCATGGCTTCGGTGCGCTTTATCTGCGGCACCCAGGACAGCCACAAGCAGCTGGAGCAAAAACTGGCGGCGTTCCTCGGTATGGAAGATGCCATTCTTTATTCTTCCTGCTTTGATGCTAACGGCGGCCTGTTCGAAACGCTGCTGGGCGCAGAAGATGCGATTATCTCCGATGCCCTGAACCACGCCTCTATCATCGACGGCGTTCGTTTGTGTAAAGCGAAGCGTTTCCGTTACGCCAATAACGATATGCAGGAACTGGAAGCGCGCCTGAAAGAAGCGCGTGAATCTGGGGCGCGTCATGTGCTGATTGCTACCGACGGCGTGTTCTCGATGGACGGCGTGATTGCCAACCTGAAAGGCGTCTGCGACCTGGCGGATAAGTACGATGCACTGGTGATGGTTGATGATTCCCACGCGGTGGGTTTTGTCGGCGAAAACGGCCGCGGTTCCCATGAATACTGCGAAGTGATGGGGCGTGTCGACGTCATTACCGGTACGCTGGGTAAAGCACTGGGCGGCGCGTCCGGTGGTTATACCGCAGCGCGTAAAGAAGTCGTGGAGTGGCTACGTCAGCGTTCCCGTCCGTACCTGTTCTCCAACTCACTGGCTCCGGCGATTGTGGCGGCGTCCATTAAGGTGCTGGAAATGGTTGAGTCCGGCCATGACCTGCGCGATCGCCTGTGGGCAAACGCCCGTCAGTTCCGTGAGCAAATGTCCGCCGCTGGCTTTACGTTAGCCGGTGCCGATCACGCGATTATTCCGGTGATGTTGGGTGATGCAGTCGTTGCACAACAGTTCTCCCGTGAACTGCAAAAAGAAGGTATTTACGTTACCGGCTTCTTCTATCCGGTGGTTCCGAAAGGCCAGGCGCGTATCCGTACCCAGATGTCTGCGGCGCATACCCCTGAGCAGATTACGCGTGCTGTTGACGCGTTCACACGCATTGGTAAACAACTGGGCGTTATTGCCTGAGGATGTGAAATGAAAGCGTTATCCAAACTGAAAGCGGAAGAAGGCATTTGGATGACCGACGTTCCTGAACCGGAAGTCGGTCATAACGATTTGCTGATTAAAATCCGTAAAACAGCCATCTGCGGGACTGACGTTCACATTTATAACTGGGATGAATGGTCGCAAAAAACCATCCCGGTTCCAATGGTTGTTGGGCATGAGTATGTCGGCAAAGTAGTCGGCATCGGCCAGGAAGTGAAAGGTTTTAAAATCGGCGATCGCGTGTCGGGTGAAGGCCACATTACTTGCGGGCATTGCCGTAACTGCCGTGGTGGGCGTACTCACCTGTGCCGCAATACGACCGGTGTCGGTGTAAACCGTCCGGGTTGTTTTGCTGAGTATCTGGTGATCCCGGCGTTTAACGCGTTCAAGATCCCGGATAACATCTCCGATGATTTAGCCTCAATCTTCGATCCGTTCGGCAATGCGGTTCACACGGCACTGTCGTTCGATCTGGTCGGAGAAGATGTGCTGGTTTCCGGTGCGGGTCCTATCGGGATTATGGCGGCAGCCGTCGCGAAGCACGTTGGTGCACGGCACGTTGTCATTACGGATGTGAATGAGTATCGCCTTGAGCTGGCACGCAAAATGGGTATTACTCGCGCGGTAAACGTAGCGAAAGAGAACCTGACTGATGTCATGGCCGAGCTGGGTATGACCGAAGGGTTTGATGTGGGTCTGGAGATGTCCGGTGCGCCGTCAGCGTTTCGCGCCATGCTGGATACCATGAACCACGGCGGTCGCATCGCCATGCTGGGTATTCCGCCGTCAGACATGTCCGTCGACTGGACGAAGGTTATCTTTAAAGGGCTGTTTATTAAAGGTATTTACGGTCGAGAAATGTTTGAAACCTGGTACAAAATGGCTGCACTTATCCAGTCTGGTCTGGATTTGTCGCCAATCATCACCCATCGGTTCTCCATCGATGAGTTCCAGCAGGGCTTTGACGCGATGCGTTCAGGTCAGTCAGGGAAAGTGATCCTGAGCTGGGATTAACCGTTTCTGATTAATGGGTTCTGTGTGCTGTCCCCGGATATTTATGTTCATTAAATACCCGGGGATTTTTTTCTGGCGCGATCCCGCTTGTCTGGCGCATTTTAGGTCAAAGATAAGAATAACTTTCTCTGATCTTCTGCCGCGTAATATGCTAAAAATTGCCGTTAATTACATTGTTTGGCAGGATTTTATATGACCTATACTCCAGGCCTATTGAGCGTCATTATGCCGCTTTACAATACGGGTGAACCGTTCATTGCGTGTATGGATTCGCTGATCGCGCAAACCTGGAAAAATCTGGAGATCATCATCGTAAATGATGGCTCTACGGATAACTCGGCAGAGCTTGCTCAGGCCTATGCGGATCGTTATCCACACGTCCATTTGCTGCACCAGCGCAACGGGGGCGTCTCGGCAGCGCGAAATACCGGTATGGCGGTAGCAAAGGGCGAGTATATCGCTTACGTCGATGGTGACGACATTGCCTATCCGGAAATGTATGAAACGCTGATGAATATGGCGCTGCAGGACAATCTGGACGTTGCCCAGTGTAACGCCGACTGGTGTATTGCGGAAACGGGTCATACCTGGGCATCTATTCCCACCGATCGTATTCGTTCTACCGGCGTCATGACCGGGCCGGGCTGGCTGCGCAAAGCACTTGCCAGTCGTCGCTGGCGGCATGTGGTCTGGATGGGGGTTTACCGTCATCAAACCATCCGCGACGCTGGGCTAACCTTTCTTTCCGGTCTGCACCACCAGGATATTATTTGGACGACGGAGTTTATGTTTAACGCCAAACGCGCGCGTTACACGGAGGTTCCGCTGTATAAATATTTCCTGCACGGCGCGTCCGTCAGTCGCCTGCCGCGTACCGGAGAGAAGAACCTGGCCTATCAGCGCCACTACATCAAAATTACCCGCCTGCTGGATAAGATGAATCATGATTACGCCGGGCGTATTCCGATTTACCCTGAATTCAAACAGTAGGTGATTTACGAAGCGCTACGCGTATGCCATTGCATCCGCAAAGAGCCAGACGAAAAGATTCGCCAGCGCATGATTGCCGAGGTGTTTGTATCGGGTATGTTCAAGCGAATGGTGAGCAATATTTGCAGCGTTAAGCTGGGTTATCAGGTGCTGTTATGGGCCATCCGGTTTAGCAAGTGGCGCGATAAATCACTGACGCCACGCCGTCTGGCCCATGTCACGCTGGGTCTGAAAGACTGATTACGACCAGCCCTGCCACTGCAGGCGCATATATTGTACCAGCGTGCTTTGGGTGATGCTCTCACCGAGCACGCTAAAGAATCGGCTGGCGTAAACGGGTTCTAACGGTTGCTTCGGTTTGCACAGTTTCACCCCGCGGAAAGGATTACGCGGCGCATCAGGCGTGCTGTTTTTCGGTGGCGTCAGATTTGGCGTAGAGGTATCTACCTGTGGTTCATTGAGCAGGCTGCTTGGGCGAACCAGCGTAATGTCAGCGGGCAGGTTATAAACCATTTGCTGCAATACGCGTACCGTCGAAGGATGAGGGTGCCCAATCGCGATAGCGGAACCGTTGCGGCGTGCCAGTTCGACCGCGCGGTTAAACTGGCGGCGAATGTCCGCTTCGTTTTGCGTGTCGTCGAGGAAGACTTTGCGTTTGATCACTTTCACGCCCGTTCCTCCTGCCGCACGCATGGACTGGCTGTTACCGATGGTCATACTGTCCAGGAAATAAAGATCGTACCGTTCCAGTGCCTGCATCACTTTCTGCATGCCAAACAGGCTGGAGGTCATCGCGCTGCCCATATGGTTGTTAAGCCCGACGGCATACGGCACTTTGCTTACCGCATCGCGAATAATCCGCTCAATCTCGTCGCTGCTCATCTCCGGGCGCAGGGTATCTTTCTCAAGCGGTTGTTTGCTGAGAGGCGCCATCGGCATATGGATTAAGACTTCATGTCCGCTGTTATGCGCTTTGGTCGCCATCTCCCGTGCATGTGGTGCATTGGGCAGAACGGCAACGGAGATCGCAGAAGGCATCGCCAGCACCTGATTCTCGTTGTGCGGACGATAACCGAAATCGTCGATCACGATGGCAAGCTTACCGGCAAAAACAGAGGGAGCGAATGCCAGCAGGCTGGCGAGTGAGAATATTATGCGGCGAAACTGAGGCAAAACTTATCTTCCCAACCACGGCTGTGGATTGACCGCCTGACCCTGGCGACGAATTTCGAAATAGAGTGCGGGTCTGCCCTGACCGCCGCTGCTACCCACCAGGGCAATCGGCTGTCCGGCACGCACCTGCGTACCTACGCTGACCAGCGCGCTTTGGTTATAGCCGTACAGGCTCATATCGCCTTTACCGTGCTCAACCACGACCACCAGACCATAACCCTGAAGCCAGTCGGCCAGAATAACGCGACCATCGGCAATGGCTTTCACTTCGGTGCCTTCAGATGCGCCAATGACCATCCCTTTCCAACGTAGCTCACCTTGCAGCTGTTCGCCATAACGATGCAGCGTTGGGCCACGGACGGGCCAGAATGCCTGACCGCGCGGCGAACCTAACCCCCCGGTACGGGACATCAAGGATTTTTCGTTTTCGGTCGGCTTGTAGGTCGACCCTTTGCGCGATGCATCCTTTTGCTTATCGCGCACCGCCTGTGCTTCGCGGGCTTCACGTTCAGCGCGCGCTTTGGCGGCGGCCTCGGCCCGTGCAAGGCTGCTGCGTAGGCGGGATTCGTTGGCGCGCAGTTCGCTGAGCTGCTGCTGGCCCTGCTGAATGGAGGACTCCAGCCCAGCGAGCGTTTTTTGGCGCTCGTTACGCGCCTGTTCCAGCTTGGCCTGTTGAGCGCGCTGCTCGTACAGCAGCGTTTGCTGCTCACTCTGTTTATCTTCCAGCTCGGCTTTCTGCGAATCGACCTCTTCGCGGGTTTGCTTCAACTGGGCGATGGTTTCCTGCCGCGCCTGGTTCAGATAGCCAAAATAGGCCTGCAGGCGCTGCCCGCGCTGACTCTCTTCGCCACTGAGGATTAACTGAATGCCGGTGTGCTCACCCTGACGAAACGCGGCGTCCAGTTGGGCGGCCAGGCTGCGTTCCTGTGCTGCTCGCTGCTTTTCCAGCTTCGCGAGGGCGGCGTTCATTTCGGCAATTTGCGCATTCAGTTGCGCCAGTGAATTTTGCGTTTCGCGCAGCTGTCGTGCCGCAACGGCGATGGCCTGTTCCTGGGCTTTAAGCTGGGCGAGGAGGGTGGAACGTTGCTGTTGTTGCTGGCGTACCGCGCGTTCTTTTGCCGCGATATCGGCCTGAATAGATTTGAGCTGGTCGCGTTCGTCCGCGTGGGCGGAAAAGGCGCACAACAATACGCCAGCGCTAATCACGCTGGCGTATAACAAGGGCCTGACTGAAAACCTACGCGGTTTTGCGGCCCATGTGATGGTATTAATCGCCTTTCCCCTCATGGGGAGGGATTATTCCACGATGAACAGCGGCTTACCAGTCATCTCTTGCGGGATTTCCATGCCCATCAGCGTCAGCATGGTCGGGGCGATATCGGAAAGTTTACCGCCATCGACAGCTTTGACGTTTTTACCACCGACATAAATCAGCGGAACCGGCAGGTTGGTATGTGCAGTATGTGCCTGACCGGTAGACGGATCGCGCATTTGCTCAGCGTTACCGTGGTCTGCGGTGATCAGCAATTGGCCGCCAACGGACTCAACCGCTTTGGCCACTTGCTCAACGCAGTGATCCAGCGCTTCAACCGCTTTAACCGCAGCATCCATTACCCCGGTATGACCGACCATGTCGCCGTTCGGGTAGTTACAGATGATGGTGTCGTATTTCCCGCTCTCAATCGCGGCAACCAGCTTCTCGGTCAGCTCTGCGGAGCTCATTTCTGGCTGCAGATCGTAGGTGGCTACTTTCGGCGAGTTGATCAGGATACGGTCTTCGCCTTTGAACGGCTCTTCTACGCCACCGTTGAAGAAGAAGGTCACGTGTGCATATTTTTCAGTTTCGGAAATACGCAGCTGGGTTTTGTCGTGCTTCGCCATCCACTCGCCGAGGGTATTCGCCAGAGACGTTGGTGGGTAAGCTACCGCTGTTTTGATGTCGGCCGCGTATTCGGTCAACTGCACAAAGTTGAGGTTAACCACTTTCTTACGCGCGAAGCCATCGAAGTCAGCGTTCACAAACGCGCGGGTGATTTCACGCGCACGATCAGCACGGAAGTTCATGAAAATCAGCGTATCGCCGTCTTCCATTGCGGCATCAGCCTGGCCTTCTGCGCGGATCACGGTCGCTTTTACGAATTCGTCGTTTTCATCACGAGCATAAGCGGCCTGCAGACCTGCTACTGCGGTGTCAGCCTGGAATTCACCCTGGGCCAGCGTCATCAGGTCATACGCTTTTTCAACGCGATCCCAACGGTTGTCGCGGTCCATGGCGTAGTAACGACCAATAATGGACGCAACGCGACCTTTGCCCAGCGCGGCAAATTTTTCTTCGAATTTTTGCAGCGACTTTTCAGCGCTGCGCGGTGGTGTGTCACGGCCATCGAGGAAGGCGTGCAGATAGATTTTTTCTGCGCCGCGTTCTGCCGCCAGCTCAACCATCGCCAGGATGTGATCTTCGTGGCTGTGTACGCCGCCCGCAGACAGCAGACCCATGATGTGTACTGCTTTGCCGCTATTTTTCGCCTGGTCGACCGCATCGGTCAGTACCGGGTTAGTGAAGAAAGTCCGTTCTTTAATTTCAACATCCAGACGGGTCAGATCCTGATACACGATACGGCCCGCGCCCAGGTTGACGTGACCCACTTCGGAGTTACCCATCTGGCGGTCAGGCAGGCCGACTTCCAGACCAGATGCGTCAATCAGGGTATGTGGACGTTTGGCCCACAGAGCATCCATAACCGGGGTTTTAGCATTAAAAATGGCGTTATCCTGGCTGTCTTCGCGATAGCCGTAGCCATCCAGAATCACCAGTACCATAGGTTTTTTAGAAACCGACATTGCGACAACCTCACACTTAATAGATAAAAATAATTGCGTAATTTTACTACAGCTGAATCGATAAAGTAGCCCCCGAAGATCAAATAATGGGGTATAGCACGTCAGGGAGGACTCGGATTTACGTTTTTTTTTCCGTAGCGCCCCGCAAAAATGCAATCCAATGCACGCTCTGGCTGTATTTGCGCCAACGCGCAGGTATACTCTTTCCCTGGTTTTTTTAATCACTGAGTCGGGAGTTGTTACCCCCCATGCAAGAAATTATGCAATTTGTTAGTCGCCACCCTGTCTTGAGTATCGCCTGGATTGCGTTACTGGCGGCTGTATTATTTACGACCATCAAAAGCCTGACCTCGAAAGTGAAGGTGATTACCCGCGGCGAAGCCACTCGTCTTCTCAATAAAGAAGATGCGGTTATTGTGGATTTACGTCAGCGTGATGACTTCCGCAAAGGCCATATCGCCGGTTCAACTAACCTGCTGCCGAGCGAAATTAAAGCCAACAACTTCGGCGAGCTTGAAAAACACAAAGCCAAACCGGTTATTGTGGTTGACGGTTCTGGCATGCAGTGCCAGGAATCTGCAACTGCGCTGATTAAAGCGGGTTTTGAGCAGGTGTCCGTGCTGAAAGACGGCGTAGCAGGCTGGAGTGGTGAAAACCTCCCGCTGGTACGTGGCAAGTAACACCGTAAGTTAATATCGGAGATAAGTCATGGCCAACATCGAGATCTACACCAAAGCAACCTGCCCATTTTGCCATCGCGCAAAAGCGCTATTGAACAGCAAGGGCGTGAGTTTCCAGGAACTTCCGATTGACGGCGACGCCGTGAAGCGCGAAGAGATGATCAAACGCAGTGGTCGTACGACGGTTCCGCAGATTTTTATTGATGCACAGCACATTGGTGGTTGTGACGACTTGTATGCGTTGGATGCGCGTGGTGGACTGGATCCCCTGCTGCGTTAAGGCGTACGGATAGTATTTAAAGGACAACACTAAAGGGTTTTCTAAACATGTCAGAACAAAATAACACTGAAATGGCTTTCCAGATCCAACGTATTTATACCAAGGATGTGTCTTTCGAAGCGCCAAATGCACCGCATGTTTTCCAGAAAGATTGGCAGCCAGAGGTTAAACTTGATCTTGATACTGCATCTACCCAACTGGCAGATGACGTGTATGAAGTTGTGCTGCGTGTCACCGTAACGGCTTCTCTGGGTGAAGAAACGGCGTTCCTGTGCGAAGTTCAGCAGGGCGGGATTTTCTCCATCAGCGGAATTGAAGGGACTCAGATGGCGCATTGCCTGGGTGCATACTGCCCGAACATCCTGTTCCCGTATGCCCGTGAATGCATCACCAGCCTGGTATCACGCGGTACGTTCCCGCAGCTGAACCTTGCACCGGTCAACTTTGATGCGCTGTTCATGAACTATTTACAGCAGCAGACTGGCGAAGGTACTGAAGAACATCAGGATGCCTGATGAATCAAAGTAATGCTTCAATGACTGTGATTGGTGCCGGCTCGTACGGCACCGCTCTTGCCATTACCCTGGCAAGAAACGGCCACCCGGTTATCCTGTGGGGCCATGATCCCAAACATATCGCAACGCTCGAGCACGATCGCTGCAACGTTGCGTTCCTTCCTGATGTGCCTTTTCCCGATACGCTGCGCCTGGAAAGTGATTTAGCCACTGCGCTGGCCGCCAGCCGTAATATTCTGGTGGTGGTGCCGAGCCACGTCTTTGGCGAAGTGCTGCGTCAGATCAAACCGTTGATGCGCTCTGATGCGCGCCTGGTTTGGGCGACAAAAGGCCTGGAAGCGGAAACGGGACGCCTGTTACAGGATGTCGCGCGTGAAGCTTTGGGGGATGCCATTCCGCTGGCGGTG
Source organism: Citrobacter sp. wls718 (assembly GCF_005280945.1). Taxonomy (NCBI): domain Bacteria; kingdom Pseudomonadati; phylum Pseudomonadota; class Gammaproteobacteria; order Enterobacterales; family Enterobacteriaceae; genus Citrobacter; species Citrobacter sp. wls718. The sequence goes on along the minus strand of NZ_SZWV01000010.1, from coordinate 18,423 downwards.
ATTTCCGGTCCTACGTTTGCCAAAGAACTGGCTGCAGGCATGCCTACGGCGATTTCGCTGGCGTCAACGGACGAGACGTTTTCTGACGATCTCCAGCAACTGCTGCACTGCGGCAAAAGTTTCCGCGTCTACAGTAACCCGGACTTCATTGGTGTACAGCTCGGCGGTGCAGTGAAAAACGTGATTGCCATTGGCGCAGGGATGTCTGACGGCATCGGTTTCGGTGCTAATGCCCGTACGGCATTGATCACTCGTGGGCTGACCGAAATGTCACGCCTTGGTGCGGCGCTGGGTGCCGATCCGGCGACCTTCATGGGCATGGCGGGTCTGGGCGATCTGGTGCTGACGTGTACCGACAACCAGTCGCGTAACCGCCGTTTTGGCATGATGCTCGGTCAGGGCATGGATGTTCAGGGCGCGCAGGACAAGATTGGCCAAGTGGTTGAAGGCTATCGCAATACGAAAGAAGTTCGTGAATTGGCGCACCGTTTTGGTGTCGAAATGCCAATAACCGAGGAAATTTATCAAGTATTGTATTGCGGAAAAAATGCGCGCGAGGCAGCATTGACGTTATTAGGTCGTGCACGCAAGGACGAGCGGAGCAACCACTAGCCGTAAGGAACCGTTTTACTATAACGACCCGACCCGCGTAGAACGGGTTGGTCGTTTTGCTACCTTCTGTGGAGTACGCAATGCCGTGTGAAGAACTGGATATCGTCTGGAAAAATATTAAAGCAGAAGCCCGGGCACTGGCGGATTGTGAGCCAATGCTGGCCAGTTTTTACCACGCAACGCTGCTCAAGCATGAGAATCTCGGCAGCGCGCTAAGCTATATGCTGGCGAATAAGCTTGCGTCGCCAATCATGCCGGCGATTGCTATTCGTGAAGTGGTGGAAGAAGCCTACGCCGCCGATCCGGAAATGATTGCCTCGGCGGCCTGCGATATCCAGGCTGTGCGCACGCGTGACCCGGCTGTCGACAAATATTCCACCCCGCTTTTGTACCTGAAGGGCTTCCATGCGCTGCAGGCTTACCGCATCGGCCACTGGCTGTGGCATCAGGGGCGTCAGGCACTGGCGATCTTCTTGCAAAATCAGGTGTCCGTGACTTTCCAGGTCGACATTCATCCGGCGGCAAAAATTGGTCGTGGGATCATGCTCGATCATGCCACCGGAATTGTGGTGGGTGAAACCGCGGTGATCGAAAACGACGTCTCGATCCTGCAATCCGTCACCTTAGGCGGGACCGGTAAAGCGGGCGGCGATCGTCACCCAAAAATTCGTGAAGGCGTGATGATTGGCGCGGGCGCAAAAATTCTCGGCAACATCGAGGTTGGGCGCGGGGCGAAAATTGGCGCGGGTTCTGTCGTCTTACAGCCCGTACCGCCACATACCACCGCCGCAGGCGTTCCGGCACGGATTGTCGGTAAACCTGACAGCGATAAGCCGTCCATGGATATGGATCAGCATTTCAACGGGATTCATCATACGTTCGAATGCGGCGATGGCATCTGATTTCGAGCTATCTTACTTGCCATATTGAACCTGGGCTGTGCTCGTCATCCTCACGTACTGCGTGTACGCTCCGGTGACTGTGCGCAGTCCGTGTGCAATCTGTCTGCGCCGATAACGCTCGAAACGAATAACATCAAATTAATGTAGGTCGGATAAGGTGCTAGCCGCATCCGACAAAATCAACTGCGTAATACGGCGCCCGGATACCCCAGCTGGCGCCAGGCCTCATACACCACCACCGACACCGCGTTAGACAGGTTCATGCTGCGGCTGTCCGGCATCATCGGAATACGAATTTTTTGTTCTGCAGGCAGCGCGTCGAGAATGCTGGCGGGCAGGCCGCGCGTTTCCGGGCCAAACATCAGATAATCACCATCCTGATAGCTTACCGCGCTATGGGCCGGCGTCCCTTTGGTGGTCAGCGCAAAAAGACGTTGCGGACTTTCTGCAGCCACAAAGGCGGCGTAATCAGGGTGGCGCAGTACGGCGGTAAATTCGTGATAATCCAGCCCCGCGCGACGCAGGCGCTTGTCGTCCCAGGTAAAGCCCATGGGCTCAATAATATGCAGACGAAAGCCGGTATTGGCGCAAAGGCGGATGATATTGCCGGTATTTGGCGGGATTTCTGGTTCGAATAAAACGATGTTAAGCATACTGCCCCCTTAATAACGGGGGGCAGGATAGCAGAAAGGACGGGTACTATGCGACGGTCAGAGGCTGCGGTTTATAGCGTTGCAGCTTATAAAGCGTTGCGGCAGCAGCCAGCAGCGCGGGAACGCTGAGGAACATCAATATGCTGTCAGCCTGCCATTGCAGAGAAAGTAATTGGGCGCTGGTCATGGTCCCGGCGACGCCACCAAAGCGGCCCACGCCCTGCATCCAGGCAATACCTGTTGCGCGACAGTGGGTCGGGTAAAACGTTGCCGCCAGCGTCTGTAGTCCGGACTGTGCACCGTTCATGGTGATCCCCATCAGGAAGATCAGGGCGCCAAACAGAATGATGTGGTTATGTTCAAACCCGAGCGCCAGTGCAAACAGCATTGTCAGGATAAAACCGATGGAGACGACTTTGTGTGCTTCCCAGCGATCCATCAGCCAGCCGGCCAGCAGGATCCCCGCGGTACCGCCGAAGGTGAACAGTGATGTCAGCCAGGCAGATTCTGCCAGCGGGTAACCCATTCCCAGCATCAGCGTCGGCATCCAGCTCAGCAGCACATAATAGATAACCAGCCCCATAAAGTAGGTCATCCACAGCATCAACGTGCCCGGCAGCCACGGCATGCTGAACAACTGCGCCACGCTGCCTTTTTTGACGTCAGTCCGTTCTTCATCCAGATAAAAATGGGTGACCTGGTCTATACCACCTGGCATAAAGCGACGGGCAATTCGTTTGACCTGCGCGATCTCTTTCCCGCGATGGACCAGATACTTGACCGACTCCGGCAGAAATAACACCAGGAGGATGGTCAGCGCCAGCGGGGCAATTGCCCCGGCGAGCAGGACGCTGTGCCAGCCGTAGTTAGGAATCAGCCAGGAGGAGATAACCCCGCCACCTGCTGCACCGAGCGGGAAACCGCAGTACATGGTGTTAATCGCCATCGAGCGGCAGCGTTTTGGCGCAAATTCTGACACCAACGTGATGGCGTTCGGCATTGCTGCACCCAGCCCGAGTCCGGTGAGAAACCGCCAAAACGTTAACATATTCAGCGTCTGGGCATAGGCGGTGCCCAGACTGGCGAGACCAAAGAACAGGCAGGAAAAAACCAGTACGCGTTTACGTCCCATGCGATCGGAAATTGGCCCGGCCAGCAGGGCGCCAAATGAGAGCCCCAGCAGCGCGGCGCTTAATACCGGCCCGAGATCTTGTTTCTTGATCCCCCAGTCGGCTGAGAGGGTAGGGGCAATGTAGCCCATCGCCGCCGTGTCGAAGCCATCAATGGCCAGCACCAGAAAGCCAAGGACGATGATGACCCAATGAAAGCGTGAAAAAGGACTGTCATCTATCGCCTGCTGGATATTCACTTTACCGGAATAAACCATGTCACCCTCGCCCGTTATGATGGTTGTTGTCGTGTGGATTATTATTGTGTGGGTTGTTGTTGTATTAGCTTGTATATACATTTGGCAGGTGAATAAAAAGTTGTCAAATATATTGAGTGTAAATGTTAACTGGTCGTTATTTTTGCATAAAAAATGGCCGGGCTGAGAACAGGCCGACCATTCAGAGTGTAGGGTTTTACGGGGTACGGTTACGCGGCGCTACCCTGGACGAGAGGTGCCAGAGCGGCGGGCAGTTGCTTTCCCAGCTCTTGTACCAGTGAGTCACGGCTGATTTCACGAATGGATTTTGCACCGGTCAGCGTCATCGCCACTTTCATTTCTTTCTCAATAAGGTTCAACAGGTTAGCGACACCTGCCTGACCGTGGGTCGCCAGTGCATACAGGTAAGCACGGCCCAGCAGTACGGTATCTGCACCCAGTGCAATCATGCGCACCACGTCCAGGCCGTTACGGATGCCGCTGTCTGCCAGAATCGCAATATCGCCTTTCACCGCGTCGGCAATGGCGGGCAGCGCACGCGCAGAAGACAGCACGCCGTCCAGCTGGCGGCCGCCGTGGTTCGAGACCACGATGCCGTCGGCGCCAAAGCGTACGGCGTCGCGGGCATCTTCCGGGTCGAGGATCCCTTTGATTACCATCGGACCGTCCCAGAATTCACGGATCCACTCGAGGTCTTTCCAGGAGATGGACGGATCGAAGTTGTTTGCCAACCAGCCGATGTAATCCTCCAGGCCGGTGGGTTTACCCAGGTAGGTCGAGATATTGCCTAAATCATGCGGACGACCGTTCAGGCCAACGTCCCACGCCCACTGCGGATGGGTTACCGCCTGCCAGTAACGGCGCAGCGCGGCATTCGGACCGCTCATCCCGGAATGTGCGTCACGGTAGCGTGCGCCGGGCGTGGGCATATCGACGGTAAAGACCAGCGTGGAGCAACCCGCTGCTTTAGCACGTTCCAGCGCGTTACGCATAAAACCGCGATCGCGCAGGACGTACAGCTGGAACCACATCGGACGCTTGATCGTCGGGGCAACTTCTTCAATCGGGCAGACGGAAACCGTCGAAAGCGTAAACGGAATGCCTTTGGCGTCAGCGGCAGCGGCGGCCTGAACTTCGCCCCGGCGGGCATACATGCCGCACAAGCCAACCGGCGCTAATGCCACCGGCATCGACAGTTTTTCGTTGAACAGGGTGGTTTCCAGACTCAGGTCGGCCATGTTCTTCAGCACGCGCTGGCGTAGTGCCACCTCCGATAAATCTTCGACGTTACGGCGCAGGGTATGCTCTGCATAGGCACCACCGTCGATGTAGTGGAACAGGAAGGGGGGCAGAATGCGCTGGGCTGCGGCGCGATAATCGCTGGCTGCTGAAATAATCATGAGTTGTTCTCCCTGCTAATTTCATTATGGTCACCGGGCAGACGGGTAATACGCGCCTGGCGGGCCTGGTCTTCATCAAAGCGTTTAATGGTGGTGTGGACAAAGCTGAGGTGCGCCATCATCGCCTTACGTGCGCCATCAGCGTCGCCGGCGACAATCGCGTCCAGCACGGCAAGGTGCTGTGCTGTGAGCTGTGAAAACACAGGTGGCACCAGGTACATACGCTGGCGGCTCTGTTTTACCGAGGACTGCAATACGTCGAAGAAACCGCGCATGGTCTGGAGCAGCACCACGTTGTGCGACGCTTCCGCAATGGCGAGGTGAAAGCGAACGTCTGCTTGTGAGGCGAGATCCGGGTCCTCACTCTGCGTGGCCTCAAAACAGAGCCTGATTTTCTCTTTGTCGGCAGTTGTGGCGCGCATCGCGGCATGCCACGCGGTGCTGGCCTCAATGGCGTGGCGGGCTTCGAGAATATCGAAGCTGTAATCCGGGTCATCCGCCATCAGGCTTTTCAGCGGCTGAACGATGTTTTGTTCGGACCAGGCTTCATGCTGCCAGCGGACAAACGTCCCGCCGCCGCGACGGCTGAGCAATACGCCTTCACTGACCAGCTTTGCCAGCGCCTCGCGCAGTGAATTACGCGACACGCCGAGCTGTACGGCCAGCTGGCGCTCGGCGGGCAACTTCATGCCCGCCTCCAGCTGTTGTTCTTCAATCAGCGCCCGCACGCGAGTAGCGACCTCGTCGGACAGGCGTCTGGGCATCACTATCATGGGATCATCCAGGTTAAGACATAGGCCTGAAGCGTGGTAATCACACCCACCATACAGGTGAATATCAGGCTGTGTTTCACGGTAAAGCGGAACAGGTCAGACTCTTTACCCACCAGCCCCACGGCCGCACAGGCGATGGCGATAGATTGCGGGGAGATCATCTTGCCGGTTACGCCACCGGTGGTATTTGCCGCCACCAGCAGTACATCGGAGACACCGATTTGCTGCGCTGCCGTTGCCTGCAGGGCTGCGAACAGTGCGTTAGAAGAGGTATCTGACCCGGTCAGGAATACGCCCAGCCAGCCGAGGAACGGCGAGAAGAAGGTAAAGGCGCTGCCGGTGTGTGCCAGCGCTAATGCCAGCGTCGAAGACAGGCCTGAGTAGTTAGAGATAAATGCGAATGCCAGTACCATCCCGATGGAATAGATGGGCAACGCCAGCTCTTTCAGCGTGCTGCCGAAGGTTTGCAGGGCGGCAGAGGGCTTCATTTTCAGCCAGACGATAGACAGCAGGGCGGCAAACAGAATGGCGGTGCCGGTCGCTGAGAACCAGTCAAACTTGTATACCGCCGCGTAGGCCGTGGCTTCGTGTACCACCGGCGGCATGCGGGCCACCAGTTTGTCGAGGAACGGTACCGGAACATTCACCACCCAGTGATACATCGCGCCGCCAGGGGCAAACAGCGCTTTAAACGGTGGGATGCTCCACAGCGTGACCGTTGCTGTCAGAAACAGGAACGGTGACCAGGCGCGAACCACCTGGCCGGCGGTGTAGTGAGTGCGGGCCAGCGTTTGATCGACCTGTGAAGCACCCATGTCGCCAAAGCGGAAGATGCGTACCGGCTGCCAGCGTTTCAGGAACAGCGTCAGACATACCAGTGACACCAGAGAAGAGATGATGTCCGGCAGTTCTGGCCCGATAAAGTTAGAGCTGAGGTACTGCGCGATGGCAAAGGAGCCGCCTGCGACCATTACCGCCGGCCAGGTCTCTTTCACTCCGCGCCAGCCGTCCATAATCGCCATGATCCAGAACAGCACGATAATCGTCAGGAACGGCAGCTGGCGGCCTACCATCTGGCCGATTTCAAAACTGTCCAGCCCGGTAACCTGACCAGCAACCAGGATCGGAATACCCATTGCGCCAAACGCCACCGGTGCGGTGTTTACAATCAGGCACAGACCTGCGGCGTACAGCGGGTTGAAGCCCAGGCCAACCAGCAGTGCGGCGGTAATCGCCACCGGGGCGCCAAATCCTGCAGCCCCCTCGAGGAATGCGCCAAAGCAGAAGCCGACAATCAGCATCTGCAGACGCTGGTCCGGGGTAATCGACAGAATTGAGGAACGGATAATGTCGAACTGCCCGGTCTTGACCGAAATCTTATAGACGAATACGGCGGCGATGATTATCCAGGCAATCGGCCACAGACCATAGAAGAAGCCGTACACCACGGATGCCAGCGCGTGATCGACCGGCATTTTGTAGAACAGCAAGGCGACCAACAGGGCAATCCCTACCGTCCACGTCGCAGCGACATAACCTTTCAGCTTGAGCTTAATCAGCGCGAAGAAAAAGAACAGAATAGGGAGTGAGGCAATCAGGCTTGAAAGCCAGATGTTACCGGCCGGGTCGTAGTTTTGTTGCCAGAGATTCATTGCAGGTCTCCTGGGGGCCGCCGACATAATGCAATGAGTCTGTGCTCATCTCGTCGTCACACTATGTGTAAAAGTGGCCCTGCCAATATTGTTGTGTAGGGGTAATGACAACGAATGGTTAATCAAATGTTATTTATTGGCAACGGCATTGTAAGTTATTTTTAACGAAATGTGAGGGGGTATTCGGATCTGGCTAAAATTGGTAGGGCCAATTGGCGGGGAAATAGGAGACCGGGCAAACGGACGTTGCCCGGAGGGTGATCAAAACTCAGTCTTTGAAAAGCCAGTCATCTCTTTCAGGCCCATTTCACGACCCAGTTCGGTCATCGGGTGTACGATCACCAGACCGCGCACGCTTTTCTTCAGCTTGCCCATGTCGGCCTGCTCTTTTTTGGTGATGGCGCGACGGAACGGGAGCTTGCTGAGCTTTTGTGCTTCTTTGCTCAACTTCTGACCGTGAACTTCACGCAGGCGCACGATCTCGGCTTCCAGCGTTTCTTTTTCTTTTTCCAGCTCGGCATATTTGTCGGCGGCTTCAACCAGTGACAGGTCTGCCTGCTGGTGGCGGATGGCGTCCAGGCGATCGCTCAGACGTTTAATTTCGTTTTTTTCGACTTCTTTCATAGGATAGCTTCTGCTAAAAATAGGATGAATATCCTATAGTATGCGCGCAGAGGGGGATTATTCTCAACTAATCGAAGATAAATAATCAAATGCTGCAAGTATTATTTCGCTAATGAAAATGTTAGCTGTTTGATTAAAAAGGGATTTTAAGAAATAAGATCGTTGATGGTGCTTTTTGTCGGTGGCGGCATAGTGAAGCACGTTTTCCTCAATATAATTAACCATCCGATCCTAAACTTAAACCATCGACCGCGCAGGCGGGTCGCGGATAATACATGGAGGATGAATCATCATGGCGAAAATAGGTGAGAACGTTTCGATTCTTATTGATAAAACCATCGATTTTATGGCGTCAAGCCAGGCTTTTCGTGAGTACTTGAATAAAACGCCGCCGCGTAACACGGTGCCTTCTGAAGTCCCGCAGGAAAACGTGCCGCTGTATCTGCAGCGTCTGGAGTACTATCGCCAGCTGTATCGACCGCAGCAGGATGAGAAGTAAATCGGTATGACGTTATTTCTGAAAGGCTTTCTTTAAGCTGATTTTAGAAATCAGCTCGGTCAGAGAGAGCACCATGGTTGAGCGTACCATTTGCTGGTAGCGCTGGATTTGCATGGCGTACAAACCCGAGTCTGAGGTATCAAACTGGGGCGGGGGCGGGAGCGCCGTCACGCAGTGCAGTTCACCAAACGGTCCGAGAATTTCGTCGTCGGTGAACGCATATTCATTACCGTCGTGATTCAATTCCTCACGCAGCGCCATCAGCAGTTCCGCATCTTCATACTCAGGGCGGCTGAGCACACCCAGGCCGTAGATCAGCTTCAGACGGACCGACAGATCGCCCAGCGGCCCGTCGCCGTCGAGCAACGGTTCCACTGCATATTTAACCGCGTAGTCGTCTTTGCGAAATACCTGAAGCACCAGGATATTCACCGCCTCGGTGAGTAAATCTACGGCGGTGATGAGGAAGCTGCGTACGGTTTTGCCAGCATTCAGACGCTCAAGCACACGATTTTCAAAGGCCTGCGTTTGTTCCATTATTGCCTGCATATCTGACAATCTGATATTCGGGCGCAGGCTGACCTGCGCCGCACTGTGGATCATTTGGTTGCGTTATATACGTTAACCGCCTCCGCCACCACGTCGCTGTTGGCATCCAGCCCGGAAACCTGAGCCAGCGCGGCCTGTGGGCCTTTTTCGTCAATCAGCGCTGCCAGTTCCTGCGCCTGCGGGTCTTCTTCACTGCGGTAATGCATCGCCGCAGCAATACCCTGCACCAGATTAACGTGCGGCAGGCCGTACTCCAGCGTGTCGAGCAGCGGCTTGATTAAACGGTCGCCTGCGCTCAGTTTACGCAGCGGCTGGCGGCCCACGCGCTCAACGTCATCTTTCAGGTACGGGTTTTCGAAACGACTGAGGATTTTCTGAATGTATGCTGCATGTTTTGCCGCATCAAAGCCATAGCGTTTGATCAGTACCGCGCCGCTCTCTTCCATCGCACCTTTTACCACTGCGCGGATTTTCTCGTCGAGAATCGCGTCACGGATGGTCTGATGACCGGTCAATTTTCCGAGGTACGCGGTTATAGCATGCCCCGTGTTCAGCGTGAAGAGCTTACGTTCGACAAATGCCATCAGGTTATCAGTTAATTCCATTCCCGGGATGTTTGGCAACTCGCCTTTAAACTGGGTTTTGTCGACAATCCACTCGCTGAAGGTTTCTACGGTCACTTCCAGCGGGTCATTGGTGGCAGAGGCGGAAGGCGGAACAATACGGTCTACGGCAGAATCGACAAAACCAACGTGTTCTTCAACCCAGGCTTTATCCGCATCGTCCAGCGCGTTCAGCACGTGGCCTTTCAGCTGGGTGGTGCCGCGCACCATGTTTTCACAGGCAATAATATTCAGAGGGGTGCTAATACCCTGCGCTTTACGCTTGACCAGCCCTTTGGCGATGGCAGGCGCAATGCGCTCCAGCACGACCGGACCAACCGCGGTGGTCACGAGATCAACCTGGGCAATCAGTTCAACGACATCGTCGCCGATGCTGCTGACGGCGTTAACGCCGGAAACGGTATCAACCTGCTCATTTTCACCGACAACATGAACCTGATAGCTATGACGGGCATTCAGGGCGTCGAGAACCACCTGATTTACATCCGCAAAAGTCAGTTGTATCCCCGCGTCTGCCAGCAGTTTGCCGATAAAGCCACGACCGATATTACCTGCGCCAAAATGTAATGCTTTCATAGTATTAACCTTCATTAATGTTTTTACCCAAGAGGGCTGGGGTGAGGCTTTTCCCTCAACCTAACCCTCTCCACAAGGGAGAGGATTTTGTAGGCCCGGTAAGCATGAGTCCTACCGGGCAATAACGCTTACTTACGACCTGCCAGCAGTTCCAGCACTTCATCCACGCTGGTGGTCTGCGCCAGACGTTCGATCACGGATTCATCATCCAGCGCGTTGGTCAGGCTGGTAATCACCTGGATGTGCTCATTGTTACGCGCGGCGATACCAATCACCAGGCGGGCAATGTCGTCTTCTTCTTCACCGAAGCGCACACCTTCCGGGTACTGACAGAACACGATGCCGGTTTTCAGCACGCGATCTTTAGCTTCGATGGTGCCGTGCGGTACCGCAATGGACTCACCCAGGTAGGTAGAGGTCAGTTTTTCGCGATCCAGCATTGCCTGGACGTATTCCGGCTCAACATAGCCGCCTTTCACCAGTTGCTCACCGGCAAACAGAATGGCTTCTTCTTTGTTGGTGGCTTTACGGCCAAGGAAGATATTCTCCGCACCCAGTTTGAACAGGTTGTTATCACCTTCATCAAAACTGTCTTTCAGGTGGTCACGTACCTTCTCTTCGTTAACGTTGTGGCGCTGTGCGGCAACCAGACGCTCGGTCAGGCTGGTGTACAGACCGCTGTCGAGGAAGTTGGTCAGCGAAATGTGCTGCGCCTGCGGAACCTGGCGCATAGCGCGTTCGGTCAGGTCACGGTGTGTAATGACCAGATCCACATCCGGCGGCAGATTGTTAATCGCGCTGTTGGTGACGGAGATCTGAGACAGACCGGCATCCTGCACTTTCTTGCGCAGTACGCCTGCACCCATTGCGCTGGAGCCCATACCGGCATCACAGGCAACGATGATTTTACGCACATGGCTCAGGTCGTTGGTGACATCGCCCGCAGACAGCGGAGATGAACCTTTGGATTCTGCTTTCATGTCGTGCATGCGACGGGTCGCTGCATCAATGTCATCTTCTTCCTTCACTTTGCTGGTTTTCAGCAGAATGGCTGAGACCACAAAGGAGACCGCCATGGCCGCACAGATTGCCGCGATGTTAGCGAAGTACGCACCTTTTGGCGTCATGGCCAGTACGGCCAGGATAGAGCCCGGAGAGGCCGGAGAAACCAGACCGCCGCCGAGGATAGTCAGCGTAAATACGCCGGTCATACCGCCGAGGATAACGGCCAGGATCAGACGTGGGTTCATCAGCACGTACGGGAAGTAAATTTCGTGGATACCGCCCAGGAAGTGGATGATAGCCGCGCCGCCCGCAGACTGTTTAGCGCTACCGCGACCGAAGAACATGTACGCCAGCAGGACGCCCATACCCGGACCCGGGTTTGCTTCAATCAGGAAGAAGATGGATTTGCCCATCTCATGGGACTGCTGAATGCCCAGCGGTGAGAAAATACCGTGGTTGATGGCGTTGTTGAGGAACAGGATTTTCGCCGGTTCAACAAAGATAGACGCCAGCGGCAGCATGTCATGGACAACCATGAAGTTAACGCCTGCTGCCAGAATTTTGGACAGGGCTTCAACCAGTGGGCCAATGCCGAGGAACGCCAGGATAGCGAGGATCATCCCGATGATGCCGGCGGAGAAGTTGTTCACCAGCATCTCAAAGCCGGATTTAATCTTACCGTCAACCCAGTTATCGAAGTGTTTAATCGCCCAGCCGCCCAACGGACCGGCAATCATTGCGCCGAGGAACATCGGCATATCGGCACCGACGATCACACCCATTGTGGTGATGGCACCGACCACACCTCCGCGATCGCCACCCACCAATTTACCGCCGGTGTAACCAATCAGCAGCGGCAGAAGATAGGTGATCATAGGGCCAACGAGCTTAGCCAGCGTTTCGCTCGGCAACCACCCTGTCGGAATGAATAATGCGGTGATAATACCCCACGCGATAAACGCGCCGATATTCGGCATCACCATGTTGCTGAGGAATCGACCAAAGCTTTGCACTTTGATCTTAATATCGGATGACATAAAAACACCCCTTCTTATGTTTGCTATCGCGCAGGCTGAAAGCCCGAGGTTTGTTAATGTAGCGGCAGGAGGTAGCCGGACCCTGTAGATACTGCGAAATCTGGCACTGAATCGTTCAGCTGTCCAGTCGACGCCTTTTTATGTGATATTCGTCACGTAAATATAGGGTGTATGGCGGTAGTTAATGTGATATTCATCACAAAATGCCAGTACAAAAAAACACCTCACGGTTAGAATTCACCCAAAAAGGCAGAAAAATGTGAATTGGTTCACGTTTTATGTTGGCGTGTTTGTTGAGTCTTTGTGATCTGAATCACAAGAAATTTTCATCTGTTTTTTTCCCAGTGTGATCTGAAGCAGATTCTCCCCCGCCCATTTTTTGCGGAAAATAAAGCAACTTTTACTCAGAAAATATATTTTTTTTGTGGTATGGCAAAAATTGCCAACTCCAGTTATGTTCAAGACATCAGCCAGGGTACATACGGCTGCCAGCACAAAAAAACTCTAATTAGTGTGAATTCGAGGCAGGTATGTTTCTAAATTATTTCGCGTTGGGCGTGCTCATTTTCGTCTTCCTGGTTCTGTTCTACGGAATCATCGCCATCCATGATATTCCCTACAACATGGCTAAAAAGCGTAACCATCCCCATGCCGATGCGATTCATACGGCGGGCTGGATTAGCTTGTTTACGCTCCATGCCATTTGGCCGTTCCTGTGGATTTGGGCCACGCTCTACCAACCCGAACGCGGCTGGGGGATGCAAAACCACATTCAACCAACGACGGGCAACCCTGATATTGACGCTCTTGCGAAGCGCGTAGCCGATCTGGAACAAAAACTGGCTGCGGTGCAACCCGCCGCTGATAAGAACACGCAGGAGCGCTGATCATGGATCTGTTGATTGTTTTGACCTACGTGGCATTTGCTTGGGCCATCTTTAAGATATTCCGTATCCCGGTAAACCAATGGACGCTTGCTACCGCAGCTTTAGGTGGCGTGTTTATTGTTGCGGGCCTCATTTTATTAATGAACTATAACCACCCGTATACATACACCGCGCAAAAAGCGGTGATCTCCATTCCAATTACGCCGCAGGTTACGGGGATTGTGAGTGAGGTTACCGATAAAAATAATCAGCTGATTAAAAAAGGCGAGGTGTTGTTCAAACTCGATCCAGGCCGCTACCAGGCGCGCGTCGACAGGCTGCAGGCCGACCTGGTTACCGCAACGCACAATATCGATAATTTAAAAGCGCAACTTTCGGAAGCGGTCGCCAACACCACGCGAGTGTCTGCCGAGCGCGATCGTCTGTATAAAGATTATCAACGCTACCTGAAAGGCAGCCAGGCGAAGGTGAACCCGTTTTCTGAAAGCGATATCGACAACGCCCGCCAAAACTACCTGGCACAAGATGCGCTGGTGAAAGGCTCCGTTGCGGAACAAACCCAGATCCAAAGTCAGTTAGACAGCATGGTTAACGGCGAGCAGTCGCAGGTTGCCTCTCTGCGTGCTCAGCTTGCTGAAGCCAAATACAATCTGGATCAGACCGTCGTGCGTGCGCCAAGTAATGGCTATATCACGCAGGTGCTGATCCGTCCGGGGACCTATGCCGCTGCGCTGCCTCTGCGACCGGTGATGGTCTTTATTCCGGAACAGAAACGCCAGATTGTGGCCCAGTTCCGCCAGAACTCATTGCTGCGTCTTGAACCGGGCGATGAAGCGGAAGTGGTGTTTAATGCGCTACCAGGCCAGGTTTTCTCCGGTAAATTGACCAGCATTCTGCCGGTTGTGCCGGGAGGCTCTTATCAGGCTCAGGGCGCATTGCAGTCCTTAACGGTGGTGCCGGGTACCGATGGCGTGCTGGCAACGATTGAACTGGAGCCGAATGCCGAAGTTGACGCCTTACCGGACGGCATTTATGCCCAGGTGGCGGTTTACTCCGACCATTTCGCCCACGTGTCGGTGATGCGTAAAGTACTGCTGCGTATGACCAGCTGGATGCATTACCTTTATTTGGATCATTGAGACCGTCGTCACCTGCCATTTGCCGTGGCCTGAGCCATACTGATATTTTTGTTGGCAAAAAGGACACGGCATGAAACTCATTGGTAGCTACACCAGCCCTTTTGTGCGAAAAATCTCTATTCTGTTGCTGGAAAAGGGCATTACCTTCGAATTCGTTAATGAACTCCCCTACAACGTCGAAAACGGCGTGGCGCGCTACAACCCGTTAGGAAAAGTGCCCGCGCTGGTCACCGATGAGGGCGAGTACTGGTTCGATTCGCCAATCATCGCCGAATACATTGAGCTGCTGGATATTGCGCCAGCCATGTTACCGCGCGATCCGCTGGCGGCGCTGAAGGTGCGTCAGATTGAAGCGCTGGCGGACGGTATTATGGATGCTGGACTTGTCTCCGTACGTGAACAGGCCCGGCCAGCCGCACAGCAATCAGAAATCGAACTGCTGCGCCAGCGCGAGAAAATTACCCGCAGCCTGGATGTGCTGGAAGGCTATCTGGCAGACGGTACACTGAAAACGGACACGGTGAATCTGGCCACCGTCGCCATCGCCTGCGCCGTGGGTTATCTCAATTTCCGCCGCGTCGCACCCGGCTGGTGTGTTGACCGACCGCGACTGGTCAAACTGGTGGAAACGCTCTTTCAGCGTGAGAGCTTTGCCCGCACAGAACCGCCAAAGGCTTGATGCGTATTATGTCCGCCTGAGCAAACTCACGGTACAATCCCCCCATATTGCTATCCCTCTCCCCGGCGGAGAGGGCCACCAACAGCCAGGCCCTTTCATGACAACCGACATGCGTTCACTCTACAGCCAGCTTCCTGCGATCGATCGTTTATTGCGCGACAGCGCCTTTCTTGCCTTACGTGAGTCTCACGGTCATACCCGGGTGGTGGAGCTTCTTCGCCATATGCTCGACGAAGCCAGGGAAACGATTCGCGACACGCAGGCACTCCCGGCGTGGAGTGACGACTGGGCGCAAGAAGCCAGCGCCCGGCTGGAACGCGAGTCGCACAGCGCGCTGCGTCCGGTCATCAACCTGACGGGTACGGTGCTGCACACCAACCTGGGTCGTGCGTTGCAGGCGCAAGAAGCGATTGAGGCGGTGATGCAGGTGATGCACGCGCCGGTGACGCTGGAGTATGACCTCGACGGCGCCGGTCGTGGGCATCGCGATCGTGCGCTGGCGGACCTGTTGTGTCACATTACGGGAGCCGAAGATGCCTGCATCGTTAATAACAATGCGGCAGCGGTGCTGCTGATGTTGGCTGCAACCGCCAATGGTAAAGAGGTGGTGGTTTCACGCGGTGAGCTGGTGGAAATTGGCGGCGCATTTCGTATTCCGGACGTGATGCGCCAGGCCGGGTGCGTTCTACATGAGGTCGGTACCACTAACCGGACGCACGCCAGCGATTACCGTCAGGCAGTGAATGAAAATACCGGTCTGTTGATGAAAGTGCATACCAGCAATTACAGCATTGAAGGCTTTACCAAAACGGTGGATGAAGCCGAGCTGGCGGCGATCGGTCATGAGCTGGATATTCCGGTGGTGACGGATCTGGGCAGCGGCTCGCTGGTGGATCTCAGCTTGTACGGTTTACCCAAGGAGCCGATGCCGCAGCAGTTGATTGCCGCGGGTGTTAGCCTGGTCAGCTTCTCGGGCGACAAGCTGCTGGGGGGGCCGCAGGCCGGAATTATCGTCGGTAAGAAAGAGATGATTGCCTGGCTGCAGCGTCATCCGCTAAAACGTGCGCTGCGGGCCGATAAAATGACCCTGGCGGCACTGGAAGCCACTCTGCGGCTCTATTTACACCCGGAAGCACTGGCGGAAAAATTACCCACGCTGCGCCTGCTCACCCGTAAGGAAGAGGCGATCCGCGAACAGGCACAACGCTTACAGGCACAGCTCGAACAACATTATGGCGGCGAGTTTGCACTGAACGTGATGCCCTGTCTGTCGCAGATTGGCAGTGGTTCGCTACCGGTTGATAGACTGCCCAGCGCGGCATTAACCTTTACCCCGCATGACGGGCGCGGTAGCCGCCTTGAGGCCCTGGCTGCCCGCTGGCGCGCGCTACCGGTGCCGGTCATTGGGCGAATTTATGATGGCCGCTTATGGCTGGATCTGCGCTGTCTTGAAGACGAGCCCCGGTTTATGGAGATGATGCTGAAATGATTATTGCAACAGCCGGACACGTTGACCACGGAAAAACCACGTTATTACAGGCGATTACCGGTGTGAATGCCGATCGTCTGCCGGAAGAAAAAAAACGCGGCATGACCATCGATTTGGGCTATGCCTACTGGCCGCAGCCGGATGGCCGCGTGCTGGGGTTTATCGACGTTCCCGGACACGAAAAGTTTCTGTCCAACATGCTGGCGGGCGTCGGCGGCATCGATCACGCGCTGTTAGTGGTGGCCTGCGATGATGGCGTGATGGCGCAAACGCGGGAGCATTTGCAGATCCTGCAACTGACGGGCAATCCGCAGCTTACCGTGGCGCTGACCAAAGCCGATCGCGTGGATGACGCGCGTATTGACGACGTGCGTGCAGAAGTGCAGTCAACGCTGGCGAACTTTGGTTTTGCCGGGGCGACACTTTTCGTGACCGCCGCCAGTGAAGGGCTGGGTATTGATGCATTACGTGAGCAGCTGCTGCAGCTGCCTGCGCGAGAGCTGGCCTGCAATCACACCTTCCGGCTGGCAATTGACCGCGCCTTTACGGTGAAGGGGGCGGGCCTGGTAGTTACCGGCACGGCGCTCAGTGGTGAAGTGAACGTTGGCGACACGCTGTGGCTGACTGGGGTCAACAAACCGATGCGCGTGCGTAGTCTGCATGCGCAAAACCAGGCCACTGAGTACGCTCATGCCGGGCAGCGTATTGCCCTGAATATTGCCGGCGATGCGGAGAAAGAACAGCTCACCCGCGGTGACTGGCTGCTGTCAGATGCACCGCCGGATGCCTTGACCCGCGTCATTGTCTCTTTAGAGCACGCCGCCCCGCTGACACAGTGGCAACCGCTGCATATTCACCACGCGGCCAGCCACGTGACCGGGCGTATTTCCCTGCTCGAAGGGACGCTGGCGGAGCTGGTGTTTGATACGCCGCTGTGGCTGGCCGATAACGACAGACTGGTGCTGCGCGATATTTCTGCCCGCACGACGCTTGCAGGTGCACGCGTGGTGACGCTCAACCCGCCGCGTCGTGGCAAGCGTAAACCGGAGTATCTGCAGTGGCTATCGGCGCTGGAAAACGCACAGAATGACGGTGACGCGCTGGCAGTGCATCTGACGCGTGGCGCGGTGAACCTCCCCGATTTCGCATGGGCGCGCCAGCTTAACGGCGACGGGATGCGCCCGTTGATTGAGCAACATGGTTTTATTCAGGCTGGATATAGCCTGTTGAATGCCTCTGTCGCCGCCCGCTGGCAGCGTAAAATTTTGGATACGCTGGCGACGTACCACGAGCAGCATCGCGATGAGCCGGGACCGGGGCGTGAGCGTCTGCGGCGCATGGCGCTGCCGATGGAAGACGAAGCGCTGGTCCTGCTGCTGATCGAAAAAATGCGCGATAGCGGCGTTATCCATAGCCACCATGGCTGGCTGCATTTACCGGACCATAAGGCCGGCTTTAGCGATGAGCAGCAGGCCATTTGGCAAAAAGTTGAGCCTCTCTTCGGCGATGAGCCGTGGTGGGTGCGGGACCTGGCGAAAGAAACGGGCACTGATGAGCAGGCCATGCGTCTGGCGCTACGGCAGGCAGCGCAGCAGGGCATCATTACCGCGATCGTCAAAGATCGCTATTATCGTAACGATCGCATCGTGGCTTTTGCCAATATGATCCGCGAACTGGATCTGGAAAGAGGATCAACCTGTGCCGCTGATTTCCGCGACAGGCTGAATGTGGGACGTAAATTGGCTATCCAAATTCTGGAATATTTTGACCGTATTGGGTTTACCCGTCGCCGGGGAAATGATCATTTATTACGCGATGCATTACTGTTTCCCGAAAAGTAATGACACAATTAATTCATAGAAAACATGAATTAATACAAAATAGCGGTTGATTTATATAAGCACATTAGATTTTGGTAATGACTCCAACTTATTGAT
>NZ_SZWV01000009.1:0-14365 GCF_005280945.1 Citrobacter sp. wls718 | reverse complement strand
GTCTACGGGCGTGGGGTCAGTCCATCTTAGGATCGAATGCAGCCGCCGTTGTCCGACACGCTGGTTGCCCTGTACTTGTAGTTCGATAAGAAATGAATCGCCACGCGCTTAGATGACATTCCGTTAGCTAGAATTACACTATCAAAATGCAAGAAAAAGGCCCATTCCATGGAGTGGGCCTGAAAAGAAGTATTTTGATTAACGTGATGCCGGGTGCCTCCCGGTGGACCTTTGGCTGACAAACCATGACCCGTGTGCACTAAGCATGTCATTCCATGACTTTGTTTACTGTCAGTTTCACCCCTCCGCTTAGGGGGATTCATCACAATTACATCAAAACGAGAGCTTTTACTAGATGCTCTATAACTTTAGAACCAATAAGAAAAACCTGCAATCAAACAGCACTATTATTCTAAAAGGATCAGACTTCACGGGCTTGATTTATCAACAAAGCACGTAGAGAGTGATACCCGTGAGCCCGAAATGGAAAAGGCCACCATGCGGCTGCCTCGAAGTAAGTGCGGTTGTTTATATAGGTGGAGTAAGAGGACCTTCAAACACCTCTGCTTCACCGTTATGACAAATGTCATCGCCTCTGGTCAGATGCCAGACACCTGTGATTGTTTTACCCGTTTCCAGATCATCAACAGTGTCATTCGTGTAGTACGCCACCTGTACAACACCGACATGCTGAATCCAGTAGTAACCTTCTTTCATAAGCTCCTCCGCGATACTCAGCAGATAGTTTAGAGTGGTACAAATAATGCTGTGGTGCAGGAAGCCACAACTTAACCTTTGCTAATAAAGTAATTTCGAAAGATGACGATAATGGGTAATAAATGTAAGCCCGGAGGAACCACCATGAGTATGACAGTTAGCACTTTGAGTCAGGACATACTGCAAAGCACAGTAAAACAAGCACCTTCAAGTACTGGCAACTCTGTTTCACAACAAATTCAAAACCTGAAAAAACAAATTGGTGAGTTGACAAAAGAGCTCAGCGCCATGGGTTCAAAAATAAATGAAGTAACCTCCGAAGATGAGGCAAAACTGCTTAAACAGCAGATGGAAATGATTCAAAGGCAAATCGAGTCTATATACGCAAAAATTGCTCAATTACAAAAACAAGAAGCAGAAAAAAACCAAATGGTATCGGGAGCATTACCTACGGTAAGTGACAAATCAGGTTCGAACGTTGCAGGGAATAATACTAAAAATATTGATGTCTACGTTTAGCAGCTACCCCCAACCATTTTTCCTTTGAGTTAAAAACGAAAAAGCACTGGAGCGTTGTGAGAACTTGTTTTCAAGTTAACGATTCAGCACGGCGATATGACAGGGGTACTGGTGTAATACACCTCGCGAATACCCCTGTCGTATCGCCGGAAAGCAAAAACCCCGCGCTGGCGGGGTTCTCGTTATATTCAAATTGTTCGCTTTTCGTCGCTGCCATCGTGGCACAGCTCTGCCAAGTATGAATGGATTATCTAATTTTCTGGGTAGTTTTCAATACCAGACACAAAAAACAGCACAAAAAAGCAAAAATATTATTCCTTGCTTTCCAAAAGTGCTTTCGCTGACAAGAACACCTTTGCTCTGAAAATCTGTAAACACCACTTCACTCGCTCTCTGGCCTTTTCTTGTGTCAGCCATGGCGCAATCGCCTGCAGTTCCCGGGTTATGTCTGAGACTTTTTTTCGGGTGGTGTAATACTGAAGACCAACAACATAAACCGGATCGTTTATATCCAGCGCCTGCAGTACGCATTGCTCAACAAAATCGACATCATCATTATGCAGGGCTTCATCAATCACATTGGCAGGTGACTGGGGCCAGAGAATGCTGTGCGCCCTGTTCATTGCCTGCTGCCCACGGAATCCCTCTTCTCGAGCCTGGTTCAACGCCGCGGTGAAGCGCTCTAGCGCCTTATCTGACCAGTTCCGTCCCTTAAGTACATACCAGCACGCGTGTCCTCGCGGCATACGTGGTGCTGTTTTTCCACCCACACCATCACCCCATGTAGTGAGCAGGGATTTAATCCATCCGGACTGGATCCCCGTCAGGAGGATGCATTTCCCCAGCCAGCTTTTACGCGGCGCAGATGCTGCTTTACCAAGTGCTTCAAAATGATTACGTCGTTGACGTGGTGTCATCCTGTTCATCTCCTTACGCCAGAACACCGAGCCCGTAAGCCCGATCCAGCACTCTGATAATCATTACCGGCTGAGGTACATGCTTTCGCTCAAACTTCACCGGGTCGTTATGTAGTTCTGTATGGCACTGACGACACAGGGGGATCGCGAAAATATCATGTGCCTTCGTTGCCATACCTCCCTGCCCCCAGCCAATTAAATGGTGTGGGTCGTCGGATGGTTTGCCGCAGCATTCGCAGGGCTGTGTTTTAATCCATTCCAGATATCGGGGGGCCGTCCAACGGATACGCTTTGGACGTTTCATATAGGTTTGCGGGGACTCAGGATCGACCAGAACACCAACTACGGGCTTAACCGCAGGCACCTGCGCTGGTGGCATGTTCACGGTTACTGTGCTGGCTTTGGCTGTAATGATGCTGGTGGGGGTTAGACCCGGCTCGATGTCGCATTCATGCATGACTGACTGATGATTTTTCGAAGGAATACGAAGCGCCCGACTGGCTACTGATTCGGGAATTGCGTCAGTAACACCCATACGCACCGCCCACCAGCATAGCTCCGCCAGCGACAGTTCTCTGGAAGGATCCTGATTCAGCGCCACCATGATGCTGTTGATAATCCAGCTAATAACATTACATCTCGCCAGCTCTGCAAGTTGTTCGCTGTAATGGTCACGCAAATGGTTATCGCAATGTCCACACAGAAGAACCGATCCGGGTTCATGACGCAGAGTGGTTAACTCGTGATAATGGTAATCGCTGTGTGGCCACTGGCAGCAGCTACCGCCATAACGCAGAAGCCAGTAATCAAGGCCACTCAAACCACCAGCAGCCTTAATAACTTTTTCATCCTGGAAGAACGGTCGCAGCGACTCGTCACACGCAAGCGGCTGGCGAACGTCAGGAACACGGCCAGCAGGCAACCGTTCCATACCTGCCGGCTGGCTTTCCACCAGCACACGTTCACAACTGAATAATGACATCAGCTCGCTGCCCGGCTTGAGCAGCACAATTCCAAGCTCACGCGCAACCACCGGCTTCAGCAGCGCCCTCATTCTGCTATCTCCCCGATAATTATTTGTCCCTTCTCTCCCCATAATTTTGTGACGCGTGAATCCCAGATGTGAGCGTCATCTTCGTAAATGGCATCCATCAGGGCTTTCATCATGTTGTCGAAATCAGGTTTAGCCTGATGTGGTTTACCGTTGAACTCAGCCCGTTTCTTTTTGCTCCAGCTCGCTGGCATCGGAAGAATGAAGGTGACATGTGAACCGCTTTCCGCCAGCTCAACACCCCGCAGACGAACTTCATCACAGAAAGCGCGGTAACGCAGAACCTCAGGGCGCTTTTTCCATTTGTCAGCGCGCGTCATTCTGGGCTTGCCCATTGGGGTGATATTGTAGACTTTCACAATCACCTCCAGATCCGTTGTTGCCAGGTTCTGTCCTGACGAGGAGGCTTAGATACTTCCGGCAAGAACGCGCTGATCGTCCAGTGAATGAAGTCATTATCCAGACTACGCTCGGTCTTAATCTGCTTTGCGTGATAGCGGGCTTCCAGTTCGTCAGCCTGCTCAGTGGTGAATTGGGTGTGTTGAAACCAGCTTTTCTTCATAACGCACCTCTGGATGCGGCAAAAAGAAAATCGCTGGCGTTGGTTAACGTCAGTATGTGGGATTGCTTGAATTGATCTTGCGCCATGGGCTTTTCTCCTGTGGCGCAGCAGGTATAGGTTGTTCAGGCCTATGACGGGAGTGTAACAGATTTTTGGGTAACGCGATAACCAGCCCTTTCCAGCATCTGAGTAAATAACGTAGGTGTACCAATAATTTCATTATCCTGAAGAGGCATGAAAGACACCATGCTACCGCGACGGTACATCAGTGCGCGCTCACACTCAGGAAATGATTGCAGTCTGGCAACGATGACTCCATCGTGACATCTGATGACTGCGTAGCCTTTTTTGGGCAATTCTACTTTTTCTTTCACTTAAACTCCCCCATGCAAACGGGATAAAAGCAACACCCAAAATAATTAATAAAACCAGTCGCCAGCACTTTCCCAGGTCTCCTGGAGAATCGTCTCAATTTTCTCTTTATCTTCCTTGTTACCACCAAGAACACTTAAGCCATCAGAACCTGCACGACGTATGCTCAGGCTGCAGTTCTCATACTGATTACCCAACCTTTTAAGTAACTCTTTCTCCAGCGCCGGAACTGCTCCCTTTGGAAGTTCTTTAGTACGATCAATGGTGAGTTCAACTTTCATATTAGCCTCCACCGCAATACTGTATATTTGTACAGTACACCGATACATTGAAATGATCAATGACTTAAGAGCACAAATTGCTAACCTTTGCCTATCAATTAGATGCAAAAAACCCGCCGAAGCGGGTTCAATCCAATGCGGACTTGTTGTTTGAACACCATAGTAAGTATGGAGATATCAACGTCCTTAAATTTGGATAACTGTATTGATGGGGATTGATTGCACAACTTTCATACGCTCGCCCCCCCCTGCAACTTTTTCTGGTTCTGTCTAACATACCCAATCAAAATAACAACTGTGTCAGGTATCCCATAATAATCGCCATGCCCAAAATAACGGTCAGGAATGCAGCAATCAAGGGTGTTTTGAACATTGATTTAAGCAGTATTACTTCCGTCAGACTAGCTCCAGCGCTACCAATAATCAGAGCCATTACTGCTCCCGTTCCCATGCCTTTATCCATCAAGACTGATGCCAACGGAATTACTGCCTCAGCACGTATATACAAAGGTATTCCAATAACTGCACTTAATGGAATCGCAAACGGATTATCATGCCCGGCATGAGCAGCAATCCACTCTGCAGGTATAAAACCGTAGATAAACGACCCTATAACAATACCTAACATCAGATAAGGTAATACATCTTTAAATTGAGTCCAGGCATCCTGAAATGCCAGACGTATCGCACCAGGATCTCTTACTACACTTTTCGGGAAGAATTGTTTATTTGTTTGACCTGTCTCGCAGCTCAATTCACAATTTGTGCCCCGAAATGCTGAGAAACTCTTAAACGTTTCTTGTGGTTTAGAACAACTATTAGCCCCTATGTCCTGTTGATTTGATACAGAACAGCAAGCTGAAACACTCCGTAGTTTAGTTTCAAGAGTTTTTCCACTGCTAACACCACAACAGCTAGCCAGCGGTTTTGATGTTTCGACAATATGTCGGTCAAAACCAAGCACATCTAACAAAATACTTGCCAGTACGGAAACTGTTGCAGCTATAACAGCGTATAGCAGGGTAACTTTCCAACCAAAAGTAACCCACATCAGACCAATGATTATCGGGTTAAGCAGAGGTGAAACAAACAAAAATGTAAGTGTTGGACCGAAGCCTGCTTTTGCTGATAACAGTCCGCGTAACATGGGAATTGTAGAGCAGCTGCAAAACGGTGTTACAGCTCCTAACAGCGATGCAAGTATGTAACCTCTCCCCTTTCTCGCCCCTAACATTCTTTGAATCTTTTGGTCCGGAATTTTTTGCCTGATAAGGCTAACACCCGCACTAATCAGAAAAAAAAGCGCAGACAACTCGACAGCAAGAAACAAGAACATCTCTGCCGCGTTAGTAAACATAGAAATCCAGCTATTCATGAAACCTCCCATAAATCATATTTCTAGAATAATCGAATTATTGAGGTTAGATCAACATATTTCTGGTATTATCGAAATATCACTAGACGAGGAAGGCACCATGCAACTAGAAGAAGTAGCTAAAGCTATGAAAGAATTAGGACATCCGACACGTTTGTTTATTTTCAAACACCTTGTTAAAGCCGGTGAACAAGGTTTACCTGTAGGTGATCTACAAAAACAACTTGCGATTCCATCTTCAACACTGAGTCATCATATATCCGCTCTTGTTTCCGTAGGTCTGGTCAAACAAAATCGCGAAAGCCGATCCTTAATCTGCGTTTCTCAATATGACAAGTTAGAGTCGATTATTGATTTTCTACGCGAAGAATGTTGCATCAACAGTCCAAAGATTTAAATCGAGGCAATCCATTGTTTTTATTTGATAAAGGAGCCGCCTAAATAACAGGCGGCTCTCCTGTCGCTTATTTCAATTTTTTGCCTGCATCATCAACGACTTTCTCGCCATCTTCCTTGGCGAAAGCCCCTTTCTGAGCATCAGGAAGGATATCCAGAACAACTTCAGAAGGACGGCACAGTTTGGTTCCCAGCGGTGTTACAACGATGGGGCGATTAATCAGGATCGGATGCTGCAACATAAAGTTAATTAACTGGTCGTCAGTAAATTTATCTTCGGCAAGACCCAGTTCCTCATATGGCTCGACGTTCTTACGTAGTAACGCCCGGACGGAAATGCCCATATCAGCAATGAGTTTGACCAGCTCATCGCGTGAAGGTGGAGTCTCAAGGTAAAGAATAACGGTCGGCTCATTACCGCTGTTGCGGATCATCTCCAGCGTGTTACGCGATGTGCCGCAGGCTGGGTTGTGATAAATGGTGATGTTGCTCATATCAGTATCTCATTACAAAGTGAAAGAGAGACGTAGCGCCAGCGCGGCCAGCGTTACAAACAGCACAGGCAGAGTCATGACGATCCCGGTGCGGAAATAGTATCCCCAGGTGATGGTCATATTCTTCTGTGAAAGTACGTGTAGCCAGAGCAGCGTTGCCAGGCTACCAATAGGGGTAATTTTCGGCCCCAGATCGCAGCCAATGACGTTGGCATAAATCATTGCTTCTTTGATAACGCCCGACGCGGTACTGCCATCAATCGACAATGCGCCAATCAATACGGTAGGCATGTTATTCATGATAGAAGAGAGGAATGCGGTCAGGAATCCCGTTCCCAGCGTGGCTGCCCACAGGCCTTTATCTGCGAGTAAGTTCAGCACGTCAGACAAATATTCTGTCAGCCCTGCGTTACGCAGCCCATAGACCACCAGATACATTCCCAGCGAGAAGATCACGATCTGCCATGGTGCCCCACGCAACACTTTACCGGTGTTAATGCCGTGACCTTTTTTTGCCACAGCAAACAGGATTGCTGCCCCTACTGCTGCAATGGCACTGACCGGAATACCCAGTGGTTCGAGTACAAAAAAGCCCACTAATAAAAGAATTAATACAATCCAACCTGTTCTGAATGTTGCCAGATCTTTGATGGCTTTTGCGGGCTCTTTCAGTCGTGCAATATCATAAGTGGGCGGGATATCTTTGCGGAAAAATAGATGCAGCATCACCAGAGTGGCGACGATGGCGGCGATATCCACCGGCACCATTACCGAGGCATATTCCGTGAATCCCAGTTTGAAGAAATCAGCCGAAACGATATTGACTAGGTTCGATACGATAAGCGGCAAGCTGGCGGTATCGGCAATAAACCCTGCGGCCATCACGAAAGCAAGTGTGGTGCTTTTACTGAAGCCAAGCGCCAGGAGCATAGCGATAACAATCGGCGTCAGAATAAGTGCCGCGCCATCGTTGGCAAACAGTGCCGCGACTGCCGCGCCGAGCAGAACGATATACGTAAACAGAAGGCGGCCACGACCGTTCCCCCAGCGAGAAACGTGCAGCGCTGCCCATTCGAAAAAGCCTGACTCATCAAGCAACAGACTGATGATAATAACGGCGATAAATGTTGCCGTCGCGTTCCAGACGATATTCCACACCACCGGAATATCAGCAATGTGAATCACACCCGATGCCAGAGCCAGTACGGCCCCCAGCGTGGCGCTCCAGCCAATCCCTAATCCCTTTGGCTGCCAGATAACCAATATGATGGTCAGGATAAAAATGGCTCCTGCCAGTAACATATAACCTCCTGAAAGGGCAGCAATGCTGCCCCGAATGATGGTAATAACTAACCCGCGAGTTGTTTGAGTTTATCGATGCCGGTTGGTTCTGACGCCAGTACGGGTACAAGTGCTACACGGCTGGCATGTAGATTTTTAACGCTCTCGATCTGCGGACGTTCCTGCTGCGCTCGCAAGCGGAGCAGCGGTGAACGGGTATCCGCGATGGAAAGGCTGTTATTGATAATCCAGCCCCAGGGGTGAATTCCTGCACGTTCAAGGTCGGCCTGTAAATTTGCCGCCTCAAGTACCGGCGTGGTTTCCGGTAGCGTGACCAGTAACACTTTGGTTCGCTCCGGGTCCTGCAGTTGCATCATCGGTGTGGTGAAATGGCCTTTTTCCCCCATTTTTCTGGCAATCTCGCGGTGATATGCCCCGGTGGCATCAAGCAGCAAGAGCGTGTGTCCGGTCGGTGCCGTATCCATCACCACGAAGCGCTTACCCGCCTCGCGAATCACCCGTGAAAAGGCCTGGAATACCGCAATTTCCTCGGTGCAGGGTGAGCGTAAGTCCTCTTCCAGCAGGCGTTTTCCCGCATCGTCCAGTTCTTTTCCCTTCGTCTCAAGAACATGCTGACGATAGCGTTCAGTTTCCTCGAGAGGATCGATCCTGCTGACCTGCAGATTGTTGAGGCTGCCGTTGAGGGTTGTGCTGAGATGCGCTGCAGGATCAGATGTTGTCAGATGGACATCAAATCCCATTTCGGCCAGTCTGACAGCAATGGCAGCCGCCATCGTGGTTTTCCCTACACCACCTTTACCCATCAGCATGATCAGGCCATGCTCATTACGGGCAATATCATCGACCAACGCAGAAAGTGACGGAATGTCAGGGCGCTGTTGAATGTATTCTTCAGAGGATGACGCCTCTATAGGCTGAGTGGAGAGAAGTCCGCTGAGTGCAGACACGCCGACCATATTGACCGGCTGGAGGAATAACGTGTCAGTTGGCAGACCGGAAAGATCAGAGGGAAGATTGGACAGCGCCTCCTGTTCACGGTCCCATATTGCCGCAGCCAGTGTATCGTTTGCTGCTTCAGTTTTGGGCAGAACGCCGTTGATGACCAGGTACTGATTTTTAAGACCGATGGCGGCAAGCTCCAGATGAGTCCGGGCAACTTCCTGCAACGTGGATTTTTGCAGACGAGCAACCAGAACCAGTCGGGTACGTGCTGGATCAGATAATGCTTCAACAGCCTGGGCATACTGTTCACGCTGTTTTTCCAGACCGGCCATCGGGCCGAGGCAGGACGCACCCTCGGGATTGCTATCAATAAAGCTACTCCAGGCACCTGGCAACTGGAGAAGGCGAATGGTATGACCCGTCGGTGCGGTATCAAAAATGATATGGTCAAACCGGGTCAGTAGAGAAGCATCTGTCAGTAATCCGGTAAATTCATCAAAAGCCGCAATCTCTGTTGTGCATGCCCCCGACAGTTGTTCGTTGATGCTGGAAACGACGTCATCAGGCAGGATGCCTTTAATGGGGTCAACGATTCTGGCCCGGTACTGTTGTGCAGCGGCCTGAGGATCAATCTCAAGAGCCGATAATCCTGGAACAGAAGCTACTGGCTGAATGGTATTGCCAATCGTCTGTCCAAACACCTGACCTACGTTTGAGGCCGGATCGGTACTGACCAGCAGCACCCGTTTCCCCTGTTCTGCCAGACGGATCGCCGTGGCGCATGAAATAGAGGTTTTACCAACGCCTCCTTTACCAGTAAAAAACAGATAAGGGGGGATATTCTGTAAGAAGTTCATATGTCCTCCTGACATACTTAACAACAAGAAGTATTACCACCACAGCAGATTGTTGGCGCTAATCCCACTTTCTCCAGTGGAATGCCAAACCAGCGAGCCAGCTCAGCGCGTTTCGGATAACGCCCAGCCATCACTGTTTCGCCATCCAGTAACAACAATGGCAAACCTTCTGCCCCGGAAGCCTCTATAAACGCTTTGACCTTCTCGTTCTGTACAAAGCTCATCGGTTGTTGTGCGAGATTGAAACGCTCAATTTGTACACCACGTTGTTTGAGCCATTGTACATCCGCAGAAAAATCGACCAGAGCCTGATCAACATCTGTACCGCAGACTCCGGTGCTGCAACACATCGCTGGGTCAAATACCGTTAACGTTTTCATTTCAATACCTCACATTTGAAAAAACATATATGTTCAGGCAAATTTTTTAGATGCAGACAGCCTTCCCGCTACCAGAGCAGTTGGCTGAAGCCAGCTTACGGGCGATGGCCTGAACGTCGTCCTGTTGGCTTAACCAGGCCTGCTCAATAATCTGAGCAGCCCAGGAAGGAATATGCGGGGATAAGCGGTAATGAACCCATTTCCCCTGCTTGCGATCCAGCAATAATCCACTTTCCCGAAGCATCGCCAGATGGCGGGAGATCTTGGGCTGAGATTGTTCCAGCGCAGTGCAGAGATCGCACACGCACAGCTCTCCCATCTCTCTAAGCAATAACACGATACCCAACCGGGTTTCATCTGAGAGATTTTTGAAAAGTTGTAGAGAAGTTAGTTCAACCATTTTAATCTCCTGAATTCTCTCCGTAGTTTCCTGCAATAGTTGAGTGCCGTCAACTATCATATTCGAAAATTCAAATATGATAGTTACGTGAATTTCATTTCGTGTTTACAATTTGTTTATTCTTCAATTCGTTAACCCTGCCGCTTTTCGACGCCTGTATTCATCCATCAGTAGTTGCGCTGGCGTTGGCCCCGCCGGATGGTGCGGCGCCGCCAGTTGACGTCGAATTGGTGGGACACTTAGTCCGTTACCAACATGCTTCGACCACTTCGTAAGTAATTTTTCTGCCAGTCGTTTCAGCTCCCCCTCTGTCATTTGTCGTTCTACACCCGTTCTGCGCATTTCGATGCAGATGTGATACAGCACAGGCTGAGGCCATGGATATTTATCGCTACCTGAATACCGATATGACTCATTGCGCCAGCGCCGGTATTCCGACATAACCTGCTCCGACGTCAACCCAAATGGATTCGCACCACTCTCTGAAACCAGAGAAACAAACTCAGCCAGGTCAGGCGGCCATGTATTTCCCATCGCGCAGCGCTCCATGCACTGCTGACAGACCAGTCTAATTTGCTGTTCAGTCATCGAACCTATCTGGGCTATCCAGATAGGCGAAGGCTCCGCCCCGTTCTTCTGGGTCCATCGGTTCGAATACACCTCCCCCATGACCTGCCACAGACGCCAGGCTGTTTCCATCGCCATCAAGTCCATTCCTGCGGCGCCACTCTGCGTGGGCTGACTGAATTTGCTGAACTGCCCGGGATGCTGTTGGTTCTGATCCTGCTCCCACATGACTGTTACCTCCGGTTTCTGGTTTTACCTGCGTTCTCACCCGGGCTACATGTCGGGCAAATTTTTGTTCCCACTGGATTTGCGTAAAAACTTTCCCTTCCGACTCCCAGTACGCGGTGAATTCCGCGAGTTCAGTCAGAAGGTAATCTGGTTCAGGCAGGGAGATACCCCACGAGGCGGCGCGCTGTCGGAAGTCTCTGGAGGGAAGCCAGCTATCTGCCATGCTGAATTTCCCGATCGGTTCATCAACACCGTCCAGATATCGGGGCATGGCCGGGGATGGTAGTTCCTCGCCAGTCGAATTATTCATCGCGCCCGCGCTAAGAGAGGGGGTTAAGATCTGTTTACTGCTAACTGCTTTCTGGATACCTGATGGCAAAGGTTTAGCCAAAGACTTAGCCTTATCCTTAGGCAAGGCGAAAGCCTTATCAAAAGCCATCCCCATAGCGTCAGAAACCCCGTAACAGGCGGCTTTGAGAGCTTCGTATGCTTTATCTTTCAGTGAACATTCAGGCAGTAATTCAAACGATCTTGCCCAGGATTTGATCACGTTCACTGATGCTGGCGGGTTATGTTTCACCGCATTAGGCAACCAAAAAACTCTGGCTTTAAGGTCGGCTTCCACCATACCTAACGCTATGGCTTCGCCTAAGGCTAAGTCGAAGGCTTCGACATCCCAGTTTAATTCTTCAGCCATAGCAGCCCTTCCCGCTTTATACAGCCCAGGGATAATCCCCGTGAATGGACCTGTAAGCAGGTAAATAAACAGACTCTGGCCACTTGGCGGGAGTGGTGATAAGGCTCGAAACTTCGGATCATCCCACATGGTGATCTTCACCTTACGGTAAGGCTCGTTATTAGCCTTACTCTTAGGCATGGCCTTAGCCAAAGGATTAGGCATACTTCACCCCGCGAGTTGCAGTAATAATGGTCATTGGTCAAAACTCGATTAAAACAATTGCGGCGCTACGGCGCTTATACTCGCCAGTAGTGGTCCCGCCGCGTCAGCAGGTAACATGTTGAACAATGCGATTGCTGCTTCACGAATTTCCTTCTCCAGTTTCTGTAACGGAGCGCCGATTAATTTCGCCTGGTGTGCCTCACTGCATTCTTTGATAGCGCTTGCCACCAACTCCGCTTCGGTGCTCGCATTACTTAAGCCGTGGTTCCTGGCAATCTGAACTGGCATAGCGGCGATGATTGAGCTTGACAGCTGCATTACGTAAGTCGTGTACTTTTCTGAACCTCCCTCGTTTTTCAGATATCGGAATAAATTCTGCTTATTAACAGAAATTCCGCGGCCATCTGCTTTGGCCCACTCTTCAGCCACCAACTGAGCGATCCGTTCCTGTGCCTGTCCTGGTAATGTCGATTCCCATTCACGAACGGCGGCCAATATGGCACGGTGCTGAATGCGGTCACGGCGCTGGGGTTTAAACTGATTTTCCGTTTTCAACGGAATAGCTAAACGCTGGCTATGATGTTGATACGTGGCTGATTGCATGATTAAGCCTCCTTTTGAGGTAAACCATCAGTGGGGTTTGGATAAAGATCCGGTCTGATTTCGTGTGGGGTGACTTTCCAATCCAGCGCCCTGCAGGCGTTTAGCACCTCTGTGCTGGCGACTTGAGTGCGAAACCAGACTGAAACAGTCTGTGAGTTTTTGCCTAAGCGGCGAGCCAGTTCTGATTGGCTACCACACAGTGAAATGATCTTCTTTTGAATGTTTTCGTTCATACGACCTCCTAAATTTCGTACCACATATTTGATAAAATACTTATCAATGTCAAGAAATTTAACTGGCCACATTTGAAAGGAAACTTTGTATGCTTGGCTATTGGTTAGATTTGGAACTGAAAATGAACTTTGAAGAACGTTTGCAACGAGCTCTTGATGAGGCTGGCATGTCTCAATCTGAACTGGGACGTCGGATAGGTGTTAACTCGCAAACCGTTAGCCATTGGTGTAACGCAGGTATTTTTCCACGCAAAGAAAAACTCATACTCTTGCCCGAAGCGCTTGGAAAGCCGCTTTATTGGTTCTTCATGACCGATGAAGAAGAGGAGCACATTGTTTCAGTTACACAAAGTAAAACTGTTCTGAACCCACATCAGTCTGCTCTCCTTGAGGTATTCGACCAGCTCCCTGAGGCTGAGCAAGAAAGGTTTATATCTTTAGCAAAAACCAGACTAGAAGAGCTCGATGCCTTCATGGCTGAGTTTTTACGCAAACGCAAAATAGATCCTCAACGCTAGTTTCTAAATCTACGTTGTTAAGGCCGCTAATAGCGGCCTTTTTTACGCCCGAACATGCCTCACCACTGATAACCAAAACACATCATGGTATGTAATTTATCAATTTCATCTTGACGTCTGGTATATTTATTTGTAGCCTGATTTTAGAAAATCAGTCATCGGGGCAGGACGCCCACGAAGTAGCTGCCGGCGGCATACGAATCACCGGATGAGATGACAAGTATTAACACGCAGCAGGTTCAACGTTCCGCCAGCCTGGCGACAAGGGCAACGCAAGAGGATAAATCCATGATCGATTTCGCACGTAAACCAGTGCGGTGTCAGGCCGTACATCTAAATCGCATTGAAGTAATCATTCGACTGATTTGCTACATGCTCGCCCAGAAGGGCGACCCGTCTGCCGACCAACAGATTGCAGTTCGTTCATAACGAGTTTGACCAATGGCTGTTGCCAGCATCAGTAAGGAAGTGACTATGGAGTTTGGAATGAAACGTGTGGTGGCATCTGTTCAGGTGGTTGCCATCCTCAACAGGATTTACAACGGCAGCCCTGTTTCCATCGCATCTATCAGTAAGGAATCAAAGCTGTCTGTGTCTTACCTCGAGCAGATTTTCTCGAAGCTGCGCACCAGTGAAATTGTCACCAGCCAGCGTGGTGCTGGTGGCGGATACCACCTTAGCAAAGCAAATCCCAGCGTGGCTGACGTCGTTCGCGCCGTTACTCATACGCCTGATTCATTTGAACCCGTG
>NZ_SZWV01000066.1:0-6133 GCF_005280945.1 Citrobacter sp. wls718 | reverse complement strand
ATCAGGGGAAGTCCCTTCCATTCGGTAAGGCTGTTTTTTGACCTTCCGACTTTAGCTGGTCTCAACCGACGAAACTTACCGGAAGCCGGTATCCGGTTGCTTTTCCAGATATAATCACCTGTCAGATTGATGTGCTCCCAGCCTAACGGCGACAAATGCGACAGCAGTTGTTCGTTGATCTTTAGTCCTTTACGCTTCAGGGCATCGATCGCCCTTTCCATATACACAGTATTCCACAGCGAGATCGCAGCCGTCAGAAGCGTCAGTCCACTGGCGCGATAGCTCTGATTTTCAGGCTTTCTGTCCCTGATTTCTCCCAGCCGGTGCATAAATACCGCCCGCGCCAGTGCGTTACGTGCCTCACCTTTATTCAGCCCCGCCTGTACTCGCCGACGCAATGCAGGATCGCGGAACCAGTCAAGCATAAATAGCGTTCGCTCAATGCGCCCAATTTCTCTCAGTGCTTTGGCAAGTCCGTTTTGCTTGGGGTAGCTCGCTAGTTTTTTCAGCATCAGAGATGCTGTCACGGTTCCCTGCTTTATCGAGGTCGCCAGACGCAGTACTTCACGCCAGTGAATTTCGATCTCTTTCAGATTCAGGCTGGTCGTTGATATCAGTGACTGAAGCGCCGGGTACTGGTCCGCTTTCCCTTTGATAAACAGCTTTTTGTCGTGGAGATCCCTGATTCGCGGACAGAACGCAAACCCCAGCAGATGCATCAGGGCAAAGACATGATCGGTGAAACCTGCGGTATCGGTGTAATGCTCTCTGATTTCCAGGTCGCTTTCGTGGTATAGCAGGCCATCGAGAACATGGGTTGAATCCCTGACCCGACTGATTATGCAGGTGTAAAACGGGCTGTATTGATCCGAAATATGGGTGTAAAACTGACGTCCAGGCTCCTGCCCGTATTTCGGGTTAACCTGCCCTGCGTAGCGGCCAGAGCTGCCTGTTCTGAAATTTTGTCCGTCTGATGATGACGTTGTCCCGTCTCCCCAGAATGCCGCCAGTGGTCTTTTCCCCTGCGCGTTTACCAGCTCTGCGAGGGCGGCTGAATAGGTTTCGTCGCGGATGTACCATGCCTGGATATCTTCCAGTGATGATTTGGTGCTTCCGGGACAGGCTTCCGCCATTTTGGTCAGACCAAGATTGATGCCATCCGCAAGGATGGTGGTGAGGAGCAGGCGGGTATCGGGACGGGTAATGTCGTTTTTTATATGCGAAAAATGTCGGGTAAACGTCGTCCAGCTGTTTACCTCATCGAGAATTTCCGTGATTTTAGGGCGCGGTAGCATGCTGTAAACCAGCTCTGCCAGCGGTGAAACCTGCACCGGGACGCAGTTATCCAGCGGAGAGACTTTTACTCCCCTGTCAGATATTTCCACATCGGGCAGTTCACCAAGGGCTGCCATGGCATTGACCTCTTCAAGTCTGGACTGAAGCAGAGTCATACGGCTGGTAATGTACTCATGATTATCAGCTGATACGGGCAGGGGCAGCGCCGGTGTGAGTTTGTCAAAGTCCTTTTCGGGAATGAGGTAATCATCAAAGTTTTTGTAGCGGCGTGAGCCTTTAACCCAGATGTCTCCGGAGCGCAATGCCCCCTTAAGCTCGCTGAGCGCACAAAATTCATAGTACTGCCGGTCAATACCCGCAGGTGTAATCACCACCTTGCGCCAGCTTTCAGGGACAAACTCAAGCGGCGCTGTCGCCGGAACTTTACGTGACTGCTTCCGGTACATATCCTGGATCACA
The DNA here is from genome assembly GCF_005280945.1 of Citrobacter sp. wls718. Classification (NCBI taxonomy): domain Bacteria; kingdom Pseudomonadati; phylum Pseudomonadota; class Gammaproteobacteria; order Enterobacterales; family Enterobacteriaceae; genus Citrobacter; species Citrobacter sp. wls718. Next base: position 4,378 of record NZ_SZWV01000066.1, on the reverse strand, counting down.
ACCAGCGCATCAGCCAGAGGTTGCGCTGCCGGGGTGGCGACTAACTGTAAAGCAGACAACATGCGCGGGGCATATTTCCGTAATGTGCTGTATTTCTCAGTAATAATATGCAGCGGATCAAAATTATTTTTTCTGGCGAGATGGCGCGTTTCTTCCAGACTGGCGACAAATTCAGGCCATGGCAGTATGTTTTCTATTGCGAGCCATGGATCGCCACCGGAATCACGAGCTTCAAACAGTGCCTGGCCGATATCTATGTACTGCCTCAGTTTTGACTGGATCAGCTTTCCGGTCTGCTGAAGGCGCTCAGCCTGTGTTCTTTTGGCTTTGCTGAACAGGCTGTTCAGCATGCGTTCATGCAGCTCAATCACTTCATCTGTCAGTGTGGCTCTGGCTTCTTCCAGCACGCACACCAGGATCGCATGACGCCGGGCTGCTGAAAATCGGGTCAAATCCCGGCTGCTCATCTTTCGGCCTTCCCGCGCCAGTTTCAGCAACCGGTTCTGGTGAATGGTACGATCTATACCTTCAGGTAATGCCAGCAATTCAATGCTACTGAGCCGATCAAGGTGTTGCAGCACGTTCTTACCATTGATTTTACCCGGCGGTTGCAGAAGCCATGTCAGTCTGGAAGACTTATTATCTGAGGACTCAAGTAAACGATCCAGGGCATCCCTGTGAGCCGGAGTTAACGGGGCATTCAGGGTCTGAAATACGATTTCATCGCCGCCAGCCATGGCCTCCGCACAGGTACGCTCCACGACATCAATCGCGGGGATTATCACGTTGTTCTTCCGGAGCCAGACCAGCAGTTCTTCGGCCAGAAGAATACCTTTATCGGTGCGCGTCGCCATCGGCAGCAGGTGTGTAATACAGTCCTGCTGTATTTTGCCGGTGAACGATTTTACGCCAAGGTAGCGGTACAGTTCGGTTAAATGTTCGCGTCGCGTGGTTTCCCTGCCGGAAAGGTAAGCAGGCCAGAGATCCCCGGTAAGTTTTAGCCTGCTGGCGATATGCTTCAGCAGCATATCAGAGGGTGGGATTTTTTTATCCGGTGCAAAGCCGACATTTTTCAGATAGCAAAGAAGGACAGCAAAACCAAAACGGCTGGCGGGTTTACGGTGAGCACTGATAAGCGCCAGATCATGTTCACTGAAATAGGCCATTCGTGTCAGCGTTAACTCATCGTCCGGTAATGCCAGTAATGATTCTCTTTCCGACAGAGAAAGAATCTGCCTCCTTGCCATATAGTTTCCTTCATAAATTATTCTGTGCGGTATTTTTAACAAAAATGCTTATCGCATAAGGGTACACCCTGACGCTATAACTAAAACGTGACGGCACATCATGAATGAAATAACCTATATGCGATAGATTAAATGCAATAACCTAAATGCGATAACACGGTGAAAAAATGTTCATCAGAGCTTATTTAAGGGCATCGACGGAAGATCAGTTCGCCGATCGGGCAAAAGAGATGCTGGAGCAGTTCGTTCAGGAACGAGGCTATAAAATAGCCAGTTACTACCGGGAGAACATCAGCGGAACAAAACTTGACCGCCCGGAACTGGGACGCTTACTGATGGACAGTCACCACAGTGATATTTTGCTGGTCGAGCAGATAGACCGCCTGACCCGTCTGAGTAACAGCGACTGGATGACGCTGAAAAAGCAGATAGAACAACATGAGCTGCGGATTGTCAGCCTGGATGTCCCCACGTCATGGCAGGCGCTGTCAGATAAAGACCCTTCACAGACTGACCCAATCACCTGCGCAGTGATAACAGCTATCAATAATATGCTTATCGACCTGATGGCTGCGATGTCGCATAAGGACTGGCTGAGCCGCCGCCAGCGGCAAAAACAGGGAATTGAACGGGCCCATATACTGGGGAAATATCGAGGCAAACAGGCTGATCAGGAACGACATCAGAAAGTTCTGTACTACCGGGAGGTCAAGAAACTGAGCATCCGTGAAACGGCAGAAGCAACAGGCTACAGCACTTCACAGGTTTGCCGAATCCAGGCATATCATCGAGATAAGTTAGATTTTAAATCAATAAGTAATAAATAATGCAAGTTCCATTCAATAACACATGATAATAAATTTACATTTATTTACACAAGTTCACTTTGTGCATACATTTTGGTCATGTAATAGTGAAACAGCACTTTATGTTAAAATTTATAAGAGGGATTTTTATGTCAAATATCAGAGAATTGAGTTTTGATGAAATTGCATTAGTCAGTGGTGGCAACGCAAACAGTAATTATGAAGGAGGCGGAAGTCGTAGTCGTAACACCGGAGCCCGTAACTCACTGGGACGAAATGCACCGACACACATTTACAGTGACCCGAGCACAGTTAAATGTGCTAATGCTGTCTTTAGTGGAATGGTTGGTGGTGCCATTAAAGGTGGTCCTGTAGGAATGACCAGAGGAACTATTGGTGGGGCAGTTATCGGCCAGTGTCTCTCCGGTGGAGGAAATGGTAACGGAGGCGGAAACAGAGCTGGTTCCAGTAATTGTTCAGGAAGTAACGTCGGTGGTACCTGTAGTCGATAAGTAAGTATCAACGGAGGATACTGCAGTGTTTATTAAATTATTGTCTTTTATATTAAGTTTATTACTGGGTTTTGCGCTATTAAGTGGTTCCTCCATTATTGATTTGTCATGGTTTTCGTTGCCTGAGGAATTTTCAAAAATAGTAATTACATTGATCACCTTGTTTTCCACTGCTAAATTTACAGATATAGTTTTAGCAAAAATAATAACCTTCATAAAGTGATGTTTTGTAATGGATGAACGTTCGAGCCAGTTTAGATATAGTAAATACAGCGCTATTATTTTTCTTGCAGTGGTTATTATATCAACTATTGTAACATTATCGCCAACCTTTACACTGCGTTATGTTGGACTGGATATTGCATTTTTCATTGTGTTCATTACAGAGATTCTAATTTCAACTCTTGTTTACTTATTTTACCTAAAGGAATTTCCTGAGTGTAGAATAAAAATAAGAACAGACTCAGCTACAGTTAAATTTTCAGCCCTGTCATTCCTTATAATTATTCTGATACAGTTAGCTGTTTACTGCTACAGAGACTATTTATATCATTACGAACCATCACAGATAAACTGGATAACAGTTTTAGTGATGACACTGGTCGTACCCTACTATGAGGAGATCGTATACAGAGCCTGTGCCTTTGGATTTCTGCGTTCAATTTTCAAGGAAAACATTATCATTCCCTGTGTGATAACATCTTTGTTTTTCTCTCTGATGCACTTTCAGTATTATAATGTTCTGGATCAATCAGTCCTTTTTGTTGTATCTATGCTGTTATTAGGGGTCAGAATTAAAAGCAGATCCCTTTTTTATCCTATGTTAATACATTCAGGCATGAATACCTTTGTTATATTATTAAATATTCAAAATATTTTATAACCATGAGTATATTCAGGGAGGAAGCATTAGAACATAACAGTGATACAGAGTACGGAGATATTGTCTTACCCGCGTCATTTGGCATGTCAGTATGCGCCGTTGCTACATTACTTATATTTCTGAGCGTCTCATTATTCGTTTATTATGGTAGTTATACCCGCAAGGCTCATCTTACAGGTATAGTGATGCCTTCATCAGGACTGGTGAAAATCACACCGCAATATGCCGGATACGTCACCCGACAGACTGTTTCAGAAGGTCAGCACGTAGCTGCCGGTGAGCCTGTTTACCATATCAGCGGCGAGCATTACAACGGGCAGGGCACAGGTACACTGGCAGCCATGAGCATGTCCCTGAAGACTCAGTATGCCATGCTGTCTTCCCAGCAGACTCTGGAATTGCGTGACAACAGTCAGCAGCAGCAGGCCATACTACAGCGAATTGCCTCCCTGAAACCACAGATTAAAAGTGCAGAGCTGCGCCTGTCGCTTGCCGGGCATCAGGCCACGCTGGCCGTGTCCGTCATGGAGCGCTATAAAAAACTGGCTGGAACGCATTACGTATCAGATATCGAATACCAGCAGAAGCAAATTGACGTTTCTACGTCACTGCAAAACGTTGAGGATCAGCGTCAGGGGCTTCTGCAACTACACACTGCAATGGAGGCTGCTGAAGAAGATCTTAACCATCTCATCGTTCAGGGGGAAAGCCGTAAAGCTGAGCTGGACAGGCAGTTGCAGGGGATCAGGCAACAGCAGGACGAACTGGCCGGACAGGAGAACTTTACGCTGACGTCACCGGTATCCGGAACCGTTGCTGCCGTGCTGATCAGACAGGGACAGTCTGTCAGGGCATCTGAACCGGTCATGACTCTGGTTCCCGACAATGCTCGTCTGCAGATAGAACTTGGATTGGCCCCTATATTTCCAT
>NZ_SZWV01000110.1:0-4201 GCF_005280945.1 Citrobacter sp. wls718 | reverse complement strand
CATGAAAACCGCAGGCAACCTCGTTGTACTTGGCAGCATTAATGCCGATCACATCCTTAACCTTAACTCTTTTCCGACACCTGGCGAAACCGTAACCGGTAGCCACTATCAGGTCGCATTTGGCGGAAAAGGCGCGAACCAGGCGGTTGCTGCGGGTCGTAGTGGTGCGAATATCGCCTTCATTGCCTGTACAGGAGATGACGATATTGGTGAGCGTGTACGTAAACAATTAGCCAGCGATAACATCGATATTGCGCCTGTTAGCGTGATTTCTGGCGAAGCGACCGGCGTGGCGCTGATTTTTGTTAACGCGGAAGGCGAGAACGTTATCGCTATTCATGCCGGGGCGAATGCCGCACTTTCTCCTGCGTTAGTGGAAGCTCAACATGACCGTATTGCGCAGGCCTCGGCCTTACTGATGCAGTTAGAGTCGCCCATTGAAAGCGTACTGGCTGCGGCAAAAATTGCGCGTCGACATAATACGACGGTCGCGCTTAATCCGGCTCCGGCTCGTGAACTCCCTGACGAACTGCTGTCGCTGGTGGATATCATTACCCCGAATGAAACGGAAGCTGAAAAGCTGACCGGGATCCGGGTAGAAAACGATGAAGATGCCGCTAAAGCAGCGCTGGCGCTGCACGCAAAGGGAATTCACACCGTACTGATTACCTTAGGAAGTCGTGGTGTGTGGGCTAGCGTAAACGGTGAAGGTCATCGTGTTCCTGGTTTTAAAGTGGACGCCGTTGATACCATCGCTGCCGGTGATACCTTTAACGGTGCGTTAATTACCGCGTTACTGGAAGAGACACCGTTGCCTGAGGCGATTCGCTTTGCGCATGCGGCCGCGGCGATTGCGGTAACGCGTAAAGGTGCACAACCTTCCGTTCCGTGGCGCGAAGAAATTGAGGCGTTTTTAGGTCAGCAGAGGTAACGCTTGGCTACAATGAAGGACGTTGCCCGCCTGGCGGGTGTTTCCACGTCGACGGTTTCTCACGTCATTAATAAAGATCGCTTTGTCAGCGAGGCTATCACCGGCAAAGTTGACGCTGCGATTAAAGAGCTTAACTACGCGCCTTCCGCGCTGGCGCGTAGCCTCAAGTTGAATCAGACTCGCACCATTGGCATGTTAATCACAGCCAGTACCAACCCCTTCTATTCAGAACTGGTACGCGGCGTTGAGCGCAGCTGTTTTGAGCGCGGCTACAGTCTGGTTTTGTGCAACACCGAAGGCGATGAACAGCGCATGAATCGTAATCTGGAGACGCTGATGCAAAAGCGGGTGGACGGCTTACTGCTGCTCTGCACCGAAACCCATCAGCCTTCCATGGAGATCATGCAGCGCTACCCTTCTATTCCCACCGTGATGATGGACTGGTCACCCTTTGAAGGGGAAAGTGACCTGATTCAGGACAATTCCCTACTGGGTGGCGATCTGGCAACTCAGCATCTCATTGATAAGGGTTTTACGCGCATAGCTTGTATTACCGGTCCACTGGATAAAACGCCGGCACGTTTGCGGCTGGAGGGATACCGGGAAGCGATGAAGCGTGCAGGGCTGGATATTCCTCAGGGCTATGAGATCACCGGTGATTTTGAGTTCGGCGGTGGGTTTGAAGCCATGCAAACGCTGTTGTCACATAACCAGCGACCACAGGCCGTTTTTGCGGGCAATGATGCAATGGCTGTGGGGGCGTATCAGGCTCTGTATCAGTCAGGATTGCGCATTCCGCAGGATATGGCGGTCGTGGGCTATGATGATATCGAACTGGCGCGCTACATGACGCCACCGCTCACCACTATCCACCAACCGAAAGATGAACTGGGTGAGCTGGCCATCGACGTATTAATCCACCGCATGGCGCAGCCCGCTTTACAGCAACAGCGCCTGCAGCTTACTCCTGTTCTGATGGTGCGGGGGTCGGTTTAGACTTATGCCGATCATTGATCAGGTTGCGGCCATCTTTGGCTTTTAGCAGCATGAACATCAGCGCTGATATCACCGTAATCGCGCCCATCGTAATAAAGGTATAGTGGAACTGTTCTACCGTATTGGTTCCTTCCATGCCTTCATAGACACGCAGTACGGCGGCGCTAATCGCCACCCCTAAGCTGATCGACAGCTGCTGCGTGACGGCTAACACGCTGTTGCCACTACTGGCATTATCATCGGTTAGATCCGCAAGGGTAATGGTATTCATTGAAGTAAACTGGGTGGACATTCCCATACCTAAAATGAACAGCGGCAGGATCAGCATCCAGACTGGCATCGCGGGAGATTGCAAAGAGAACTGCGCAATCATCAGGCCGATAAATACCGTGACGCCGACCAGCGTGGTGCGGTAGCCAAGACGACGCAGAACCTGCGTCACCATCGATTTCGCCAGAATAGATCCCAGCGCCGTCGGCGCCATCATGCAACCGGCTATTAGCGCCGGGTAGCCAAAGCCTACCTGCAACATCAGCGGCATTAAGAAAGGGACACACCCCGTTCCCAGACGTGTGGCAAGGTTTCCCGCGATACCGACCGAGAAGGTGCGGGTCTTAAAGATTGGCAGAGAAATTAACGGTGTGGGATGGCGGCGCGCGTGGCGGATGTAAGCGAGCAGCAGCAAAATACTGCCAAGAATAATGCTGAGAGCGACCCAACTGGCGACAAGCTTTTCACCGAACAACTCTACTCCGCTAGAGAACAGTACCAGACTCAGACCAAAGAGAAAGAAGCCAGTCATATCAAAACGGCGGCGCGGCGTCGTGAAGTTAGGCATATATTTGCGGGCGTAGAAGATGCCGGCGATGCCAATCGGAATATTAATCAAGAAGATCCAATGCCAGCTGGCCCACGTGACCAGTACTCCGCCCAGGACCGGACCTAAAATGGGTCCCACCAGTCCCGGCATAGTCACGAAGTTAAGGACCGGGAGCAGCTCACTGCGCGGGTAGGCGCGTAATAGCGCCAGGCGGGCAACCGGCATCATCATTGCGCCACCAATGCCTTGTATCACGCGGAAAATAACCAGTTGGGTTAAAGAGCCGGAGAGTGCACAGGCAAGTGAACCCAGGGTAAACAGACTCACGGCAATCATAAAGATACGTCGGGTGCCGAAGCGGTCAGCCAGCCAGCCACTTACCGGGATCAACATCGCTACCGTCAGGGTGTAGCTGATAATGGCAGACTGCATGGCGAGTGGGGAGCGGTTGAGGCTGTGCGCGATGGCGGGTAACGCAGTATTAAGGATGGTGGCGTCTAATGCCTGCATAAAAAAGGCCATGGCTGCGATCCATGGCAGTCCGGCCATACTGCGCGATTTCTTTTCAGGCATGTTATTTATCCGGGAGATCGTTAGGAGCTATCAGCAATGCCTGACAGGCGGTGAAGGCGCGATCGCCATCGCTCTCCTCTATGGCATCGACAATAGCCTGATGCAAATCCAGCTTTACCACGTCGTTATAGGTAATAGAGGTAAAATAGGTCTGGTAGACGGAATGGAATAACGAGGCAAAGGAGATCAGAAATGGATTCGCACTCATTTCATAGATGTGCTCATGCCAGGCGATATCAACCTCAATCCAGCGCTCGCGCTTAAAGTTCCTTTTCAGCTCGACCATCTCTTCCATTAACGTAGTCAGATGTGCTTTTTGTTCTGCTGTGCCGATAGTCGCCGCCAGTAAACAGGCTTGAGGCTCCAGGCTAATGCGCATCACCAGAAAATGTTTGATGACCTGAGGGAAATTATCTTCCGTCATCCACCAGGTGAGCAGTTCCTGATCGAGAAAGTTCCAGTTTGCTTGTGGCATAACGCGAGTACCAATACGCGGGCGCGGTAATACCATACCTTTTGCCGTTAATGTCTTTACCGCTTCCCTTACCGCTGTACGGCTCACACCGAACTGGCTGCCCAGTTCTATTTCACCTGGTAGGATGGCGCCTGGCGCGTACTCACCTTTTAATATTCGCTGAGCCAGCTTTTCGGCCAGAACATAGGAAAGGTTTTTCTGTGCGGCTAGCTGTTGGGCATTTAAAGGCATGAATGTTCTTCCTTACTCTTTCTCTTATTCATTAGTATGCCATCAGGAAGTGTGATTGCGGTTGCAAAAACGGCATATTGCTTATTTTATGGCATGTTAAAGACAGTTTTGGTGAAATAACGCGCACTCAGAAAGTTATTTTAAATTTCCTCTTGTCAGCCTGAAATAACTCCCT
>NZ_SZWV01000111.1:0-5248 GCF_005280945.1 Citrobacter sp. wls718 | reverse complement strand
GCTGGTTTTTTGCTTTCTGGGGTTACGGTAGATTTCGGGTCACTTTGACCGCTGATGTCATTACCTAGCTTCCGCCATCCAGTCTGAGGATGTTGATGGCACTGAAAAATTTGTGACCTTTTTTAAGTTGTCCACTCAGGATTTCTGTAACTTCTTTGCGCTTCCTTGTGGCTCATTCAGATTTAATGGAGAGCATTAAACTATATTGCTTTCGGAATAAAATAATCCTGAACGCCTTATCTTGATAGCCTCGGTTTTGGGTATAGAACCTATTCACATCGGTAGAGGCGCCAGCATAAGCAAATGGATAACGCGACTAAAAAAACAGCGTTATAAAGGTAGCTTTCGTTCCCTTTAATAACTTATTTAGTGTTGTTGCCGTATGCTGGCGCGACATCGTCGTCTCCTTATCCGATTAGAATAAAATCATCAATATTGACGCTTTTAGAGTTTACGTTTTCTAAAGTAATGACATTGGCATTAACAGGATCGCCGATGGTAATTACGGTACTGTTACCGGTTCCCCCGGCAATCTTGACGCTGCTGGCAAAATTCGCCACACCAATGCCGAATAAACTCACATCGAGGTAATCCTGTCCGCCGCTGGGGTTACTGTCGAAGCCGCTGGTAATACGGTCTCGCCCAAAGCCTGCGCTAAAGACGAAGGTGTCATTTCCGGCACCACCGGTCATGATATCGTCACCCTGGCCCCCCTCGAGTCTGTCGTTACCCGCTCCACCTGTCAGTTTATCGTTACCGGCCCCGCCCTGAAGGTTATCGGCACCGTCACCCCCATCAAGGGCGTCATTTCCTGCGCCACCGTAGAGCGTATCGTTTCCTCCCATCCCATACAAAAAGTCATTACCGCTGCCACCGGTGATGGTGTTGGCAATGGCATTACCTCTGCCGGTAAACGCGCCTGTCCCGGTGAACACCAGGTTTTCAACGTTATTGGTCAACGTGTAATTGTGGAGGGTGGTCTGGACAGTATCTGTCCCGCCATTAAGACCTTCTGTGACGACGTCTCCATTATTATCAACAATATAGGTGTCATTGCCGAGGCCGCCCACCATCACATCAGCCCCTTCGCCACCGTCAAGTCTGTCGTTACCCGCTCCGCCTGTCATTTTATCGTTACCGGTCCCGCCCTGAAGGTTATCGGCACCCTCCCCTCCATCAAGGACGTCATTTCCTGCCCCACCGTTGAGCGTGTCGTTTCCTCCCATCCCATACAAAAAGTCATTACCGCTGCCACCGGTGATGGTGTTGGCAATGGCATTACCTCTGCCGGTAAACGCGCCTGTCCCGGTGAACACCAGGTTTTCAACGTTATTGGTCAACGTGTAATTGTGGAGGGTGGTCTGGACAGTATCTGTCCCGCCATTAAGACTTTCTGTGACGACATCGCCATTATTATCAACAACATAGATGTCATTTCCGGCACCGCCCACCATCACATCGGCCCCGAGGCCACCGTTGAGAATATCGTTGCCAGCCCCACCGTTGAGCGTATCGTTGCCGCCCCCGCCATTCAGGACGTCGTTGCCGAGCCCACCATTCAGGATGTCAATGCCGTTCCCACCATTCAGGACGACGTTATTGTGGGCAATGACCGGCGGTTTATCGAGCTGACTCGTCCCGAAGATGTTCTCGGGAAGATTGGTCAGGCCCGTGTTGCGTGCCACGATCCCGGCAAAACCCTGTTCCTCGATAACCTCGTAGAGGTCCAGATGCTCCACGCGATCGAGATAATACAGCCGGTCACCTTCCTGGATGCGGTCAAGTTGTTCGTGGATGATGACCCAGAAGGTCTGGCCAACCACACCACCATTGATGTGCTTCTCGGCGAGTCCGCCAACGAACAGATCCACTCTGTCGATACCTTTGACGGTGTTTCCGTTGACCAATTTATAGCCAGGATTCGCCGCCAGGAAGTCTGCAATTTGACTATCCTCTAGTACGAGGTCGGGATAGGCCTTCTTGAATTGCGCAATGACGGTGTCGCTGAGATTGTTCCGTGCCTGGAAGTCTTCCCATGAACCGTAGGGTGTGAGATCACCAGCAAAGCTGACCGCCTCTTTGACGTACGGATCGAGAGAGGCCATCAGGTCGGCCCGGATCTGGTTCATCGAACCCAGACCAACGTCCCACTCGCGGGCGACGTCGAAGGCGAACACGTCAGCACTCATACGAACAAGGTCGTTGCGCACAGCATCGACGATATTGACGTCGACTTCTTCCGCAGGCTGGACAACACCCCCGGCAATGATCCCGGCGGCACCCAGTTGCTCATAGCCTGGCTGTGGAGAGTAAGGCAATTGCGATTTGGGGAAGTTAAACGCGCTCGTATCGTTGGTCGGGTTGAGGAACGCGTCGAACAGCGGCACCTGCGTTGCATTGCCCTCAGCGTCGAGCACCGTCAGCGTCTGCCCTATCAGCGAATGCCCGAACCGGTAAGCGGCAACCGCGAACTCGTGCGAGACTCGTGCATCCACTTCCGGATTGTACTCGGCGAAGCCGTGATCGCCCTCACCTCTCATGCCACCAAGCAACTTGTCGGCAAAGTCGGTGTAAATAACGCGCTGATATTCAGCTTCGTTAATGATCTTGGCAGCCTGGAACAGCTCTTCAGCTGTTCCATTAAATCCGGCTTCGAGCAATGCGTTGACATGGAAGTTGTGATTCCGTTCCCAGATGTTGTGGATCGCGGTTAGTGCGATGTTTTCGTTCGCACGTCCATCACCCGCCACGTAGTGGTCGAGCAGGTTGATAAAGGGGTTGGTGTCGAGCAGCAGTGCAAAGCCACTTCCCATGAAATTAGAGGTCATGGCAGGAAGCATCGCTTGGTTGATAACGCCATTGCTATCGACCAGTCCGGCGAAGTACTCCCGGAAGGCTACGCGGTGGTCGCCCGGCAGCGAGCTGTCGGTGAACAGTGTGTTGTTGTTCCAGTGATGCAGGATCAGTTCACTCAGCGTGGGCAGTAGCTTGAAATTTGGATTTGATGGATCCACTCCGCCCTCTAACAGCTTGCCCGTAAACCCGCCCAGTCCATCACCTTCTCGCAGGAACTGGCCGACGAGTTCGTTAGAGCCATAAGTTTGGTTCTGGTCAGCGAATGGCGATGTCTTATTGAGATGCTGCGGGATTCCATTGGCATCAATACTGTCAACGGTGCCACGAGTCAGGTCCGCGGGGTTTGGAACCGAGCCCGGAGCGCCAATCTGGATCGTTCCGTGACCTCCCTTACCGAGGAAATCGAGACCGTGATCGAAGTACTGACCGAAGGCCGTGAATAAGCTGTTCACGCCAGCGGCATTGCCGGACAGGTTTGCTTCCTGTGCACCAAGGGCATCGCTGATGGCTCGCGGATCCAGCCCGGAGAACAAGGGGTTGATGTCGCGGTTTTGGGTCGTCTCATTCCAGGCGCCGTAGTGCGCGTCGGTGAGCCGTATGAACGGCTGATCGGCTGATCCATAGTCAAGGTGAACCCGGTTATTACCGGTACCTTCGAGATCTCGGATCCCGAGCGCATCGTTGTCTTCCCCTCCTTCAAGCCCTTTGACGAGATTCTTCAGGTTGGCGACATCACTGGCGGTGAGAGGGAAAGCACCGTCGCCGCCGACATCGTCATTGTCATTGTCATCGTCATCGTCATCGGCTTCCGTCGACGTTTCCTTGCGTGCTAAGACAATGGGATCGGTAGGTTTCAACTTGGTGTTTATGCCATCATGCACCGTGATCTTGTCCTGAGTTAGCGTAGAAGCCTTGGATCTCGGTGCCAGCTCAATCACCTCCTGCGGCGTCGGCGTGCCAAACACATCATCCAGACTTATGCCGAGCACCGGATCGGTCTCTTTGTTCACTTCAACTGCGGATAAGAAATTGGCGGTCCGGTTGCTGATAATCCATGACGGCGGATCTATAACCGACCATATCCCAGCGTATCCCGCCTGAAATGAGGAATCAAAAAAGCGCAGGAAGGAAAAGTCTGTAACACCAAACTTGCCTTGCCCTGTGACCAGGTTGTTAAAGCTAGCATCGAAGGTTCGCATACTGAATGGCACAAGATGGTTAGATAATATATTGAAGTTGAGATCGTCGACATCCATTTGTGCTATAGATATTTGTTTGAGGGTATATTTCAGGTCAGGTTTTATGACATTCTTCATTTTCATTTCTCTCAGTAATGATTATGAAAGGCACGAAAAGGCGAAGCCGGTAAGCGGCACTCGAATTACGCGCCTGGAATTGCTAACTGAGCGAATAGGTAGAGCGACTTCGAGCTCCGGGTGGACGCACAACCTATATATCACCCTTTAACGTCACAAAAGACCCTATGATAGATATGCTCAGCCCCCACTGGAGAATCGCGACGACTTACTTTGCCAAACTAATAGCAGGCTTCAGACAAGCGACCCCTTAATATTGAATAAAGCCAAAAAAATAACATCCGTCAATTAGTAGCAACTATTTTTAAATTTCGAATGGCAAAAAAAATCATCAATATTACATAGCTAATACATCACCCAGAATTTAATCGTTCATCATTGTGTTAACAGTCGCACATTAATTTTCTTTAAATTCAATATTCTACAAAAACCCATCCAGACAAGTATTGAATAAATCATAAAGAAAAAATTGAACACCCATCAAGCCGCACTAATAAAAATGATATAAAAGTTTAAATGGCGACAATAAAAATAATACATCCTCATTACCGCGCCGCTGAAAGTCCGGAGCTAAACTATATTAATATATCATTACCAACATAAATGAAGTCATTATATGTAATGTTAAATTTTCTTATGCGGTTTAAATTATGATTTTCCTGACTGGATATACGGAATAGCCTCGGATTTCCTGGAGGTTTTACTGGATAACGTCGGAATGTAAGGACGCGCGGAAAATTCAGATGACGCCCTTGAAAGAAGTTATTTCGCGATAGGATCGAAGCTAAATAGGGTACACTGGCAAGATGGACATTTAACAGCCAAATTTGACATGAGTTTTGATAATCCCCGTGTCCTTGGTTCGATTCCGAGTCCAGCACCACTATTTAGAAGAAGCAGCCTACGGGCTGGTTTTTTGCTATTGTATTTCCCAAGGCTTTTCAGCCAATCCCAAGCCATCTCCTTATCAATTACCCGCAACCGTCGCTGCTACCCCCCATAAATTAATGGGCAGTTAGATTTTATAATTAAAGAAGAATGCTTTGTCGTTTACGGGCAGGATAAAGGACATTTTA
>NZ_SZWV01000114.1:0-8614 GCF_005280945.1 Citrobacter sp. wls718 | reverse complement strand
CAATAAGTTGGAGTCATTACCCGTCAGGTCTTCCGTCAGCTTCTCGGCGTCGGCCATGATGCGCAGGTTGAAGTCATTCAGCATTTTATCTGCGGCAGGCTTATCGGTTTTCGCCATCTTCAGATATTCGGCCTCAACCTCTTTTTGCTCCTGTGCAACCTTGTCTTCCCACGCTTTGTAGGCTTTTTTGACGATGGGCGCGAGCTTAGGATAATCGGTCATAGTCAGCGTCTGTAATTTACGATACTTCCAGTAGATGGATTGATCGTCAGCTTTATCCGTCCCCATCGTATAGTTGGCCGGATACGCCTTCAGTCCACTGTAGTAAGGAACAAAGGCGGTAAGATCGGCCATACCGAGGCCAATGTAAGTTGTTTCACCAATTTCTTTTGGCAGCCACGGACGGACCTGCATCACGTGGGCCTCGTAGGTGCGGAATACGCTGACAGGACGCCACGGCTCTTTGCCGTTCAGACCGTTGGTGTACGGATCATGGCTGGTGCCTTCATAGTGGCTACGCAGCACTGACTTCACGTCGTCCAGTGTCATCTTCTTCTCCGGCTTCAGGAATACCGGGAACTCGCGGCCTGCGGCCATATCCTGATTGACGGAAGGATTAAACGTTTTCTGGATGGTCCACACGCGGGGGTCGTTATAGGTACGGTCACGCACATCATCGCGGGTATAGGCTGTGGAGAAGTTAAATTTGCCGTCTTTGGCCTTATCGTACAGACCTTTTTCGCTGGCGAATTCAATCAGGTTTTTCGACGCCATCATGTTCGGGTCTTGTGGATCGTAATCCTGTAAACGTCCCTGGTTACCGGTGGCAAAATATTGATTATTTGGCAGCCGCTGTGCCATCCACTGGTGACCACTACCGGTTTCCAGATACCAGATTTCTTTATCATCCACGACGGCAACGCCGAAACCTTCACCTGCGCCGACGGTTTCAACGATATGCCCCAGCAGGGCCACCGCGTCACGCGCGGTTTTGCTCTGTGACAGTAAGATGTCTGGGATATCGTCTTCGGTGATCCCTTTATCCTCAACGTACGGGTCAACGGCCAGCGCCTTCGATGAAGCAAAAATAGATTCTGTCCCGCTGACGCCAACGCCCAGTTCGTTAAAACCGGTGGCTCCGTGTAGCTGGGTTTTCCAGTTAGGCACGGTGGTATAACGCAGTGAGTTTTTCGGCAGCGGCCAGGTAAAATCATTCGCACCATTATGTGCTTTGGTGCTGTATACCCCGGTCTGGTTCTGTTTCGCTGGATGAATCAAAAAATGCTGTGCTTTCAGCGCGTCGCTGTCTGCGCTACGGGCCACCAACATTGAGCCGTCCGCCGAGGCTTCATTGCCGACCAGCAGGGTCGTACACGCAAAACCGGATGAAACAACCGCCAGGTTTACTGAAAGTGCAATCAGGCACTTTTTAAAACTAAACATTATGTATCCCTCATAAGTACGCCATAAGTACACCGGAAACACACCGTTTCCTTAATGCGATCACGCCTGTACTGTCAGGCATGGCTCGCCAGAGAGATAAACGCCCCTGCCCACGTTATCTCCGCATATCCATCCGTCGGTTAAAGTCTTCTGGACGCTCTAACACGTCCATTTCGCTTGATTTTTACGCAGTGGATATCGAGGTATTCAGGATGCTACCTGATTCGGGGAGAAGAATAGCAATGGCTTATTACTGGATTCAGTGACCCATGTCGCGTAAGTCAATGATGATAAATGTGAATGCTGGATTTAAGTGAAATTACGATATTATCTTTTGCGGCAATACAGTGAGGGAACATTCGACGTCGCAAAAATCCACGCGCCTTTATACTCCTCCATAACCAGGCTCAGGCCTCGCCCGCTCTGGCGATAAAACCCCGGTAATGTGCTGTTAATATCATCTTCATCCGCTGTATCGGCGAAAGTTTTGACCACCTGCGTCGTCTGCAGCACGCGGGCATCGCGCTGTTGGGTGTAGCTAAAATAAATGTTCCTGCTGACGTCCGTGGTGTGATGTCCATACAGCCTGCCGTTAATGGTCGCCAGCCCTTCATGCTGGTACATCCGGTACGACACCGTGCCGGTAAAGCGTTTGTCACCAATATTCCACTCTACGTTGCCGACGCAATTCAGTGGTTGTTCGGCATATCGCGAATGCCATAGCCAGGCACCTGAACCGAGAACCGTCGCCAGCCCAATACTGACCAGAATAATCGTGCAGGTTTTTTTCATTGCGCACGCGTCCAGTAATAATGGCTGGTACAAAACGCAGAAGCATCCGTTCGTGCGTCTTTATCACAGACAAAGGCGACCACTCTCTCGGCTTTGCGGTAACCGGCAAGGAACACATAATGGTTTTTTTCACAGAGAGAGGGATGCGATTGCATCAAATTGAAATAACCGTCCAGATTGTGTTCATTCGGTGAATAATAAATTTTGCAGTTTTGATTTGAGGGAATTCGCATGGAAATAGAGACGAAGGCGTTAAATGGCATCGCCGGGCGTTTCTGATACCACACCAGCCAGATAACCAGGGTAGCAATAAGCACGCTGAGGGTAAAAAGAATCCCCCATCGAGGGACCGGCGTTGTTTGTTTCGGTGAGGGAACTATTGTTGTGGGTGTTGTGTTTTCTTTAATCACTGGCGGCAAGGAAACATCACTTTGTGTGTGCGTTATGACTTCTACCTGCGTATTTTCCGTTAATCTCAGCCCTCGGCGAGAAATAGTTTTTACCGTGTCACGAGGCAACCCTACTTCCTCCAGCGCTTTACGCAGCGTCAGGATTGCCTGATAAAAGGTATTGGTCGTGGTGACATTATTGCGCTCCCCCCAACCCACTTTTAGCAGCGTGTTCTGAGAAACGATGTCATTTGGGTGCGTAATTAAATACAAAAAGCAGAGTGAGGCTGGCAGTTGCAGTTGAATCGCCCGCCCGGTCTGCTGGTTAACCAGACTTCTGTTATCAGGATTAAATTCGACCAACTGATTGATAAGGTACAATGCCCGGCCCTCAGTAACAAAGACGTATCACGGAGTGCCGTTGACACCCCCTTTAATTCTACATACAAATCGCAAAGACGCCTCGGTCTTTGCACATCATCAGTGATAAAGTTCTTAGGTGACGAAATAAAATCATTAAAATACAAACGGATAGCATAGATAAATCTTAGGTGAGAATGAACTAAGGTTAAGTAATGAGAATTCATTACAGATTTATCAGAATTACCCTTATATTTATTCACCACGCCGCCAGAGTGATTAAATTATCGGATTAATGTTACTGATAATTATCTCCTGTGTCGGTTTTTTAGCAAATAGTGCTATGTGAGTATTTATCCTGGTGCCGTGATTTATGTGCAAAATTCCTAATGTTATGGTTATTTTTCTGAGAAAAGATACGCATATACTGATTGGTATCAGGTTATTTACCATCCGTATTAATTTGCTGATAAGACTTTATAACATTTTTAATGACTGAATTTAATTGACTAACGGGGCGCGCGTAGCGTGTCGATTGACACATTTATTTACCAGTGAAATATTGAAGGAAAAAATTACAGGAGTTGTTTTTGATGAAGAGAAAACCGCCACCAAATGTTCGTTGCATAAGTTGTGAATTATCCTGCTCTTTATTTCCGCAGCCTGCGGTACGCGCACAGTATTGTCACCGTGCTACTTTTGCTATCTGGCCTGAGGGGAATCGTTTTTTGAAAGCAGGGATCGTTGAAAAACTTCTGCTTAATAATCAAAATCATTTGTCCCGGGGCTTTATTTTTGTCGACTTTTCGTTCCCGAATCTGCGCTTGTTCGCCGATCCGCAGTGGGTTGACCGTTTAGCCCGTAGCGGGATGCGTATTGTCCTGCTCTCTGACCGGAATCTGACACCGTTAGCCAATTACTGGTTGTCGAAAAGCAGTTATATACAAGGCATTATTTATTCTGACGATGACGATATTGTTCAGCATCAGAAGATTCACCGACTGTTCACAGGTCACCTGGCTAACAGCAAGCGTGGACGATCATTAAACTACACGGAAATGATATTGTTGAAGCGTTTTATGTCGGGGAAAAGTATTCAGCAAATCACCGTCACAGATAATATCGATATTAAGAAAATTTACGTCTATAAACTTCGGCTTGAAGAAAAGCTGGGACATAGTATTCATAAAATAATCTCGAATATTTTATAACTGTTTTTCATTTTTATTATTTCCACATTATTACGATGTGGTGGACTCTCTACGCCTAAATGTAGGAGGCAATTATGCCCAATCCTAAGTATTACTCACGTCTAGCCATAGCGGTGTCTGCCGCATTAGCTTCTATGGTATTTTCATCCCACGCGGCATGGGTGGATGTCGACAGTCTTCCCTCCAGCGGGCTGGTGAGCAGTTTGCCCCCGGAATTGCAGGCGTTAATTCCTGCTCAGGCGAATGCTCATTTCGCGAAAACCAGCGCGATGCCGAATTATGTTTATCAATGGAATGCGGGCACGATTCCCGTTTATGGCCACGGGGTGACGCTTAATGGACCTGGCGCAGAAGCCTTTGAACACTCCCTTACCGTTATTCAGAACAGCAACACGGGAAGCCCAGGGGTTATTTTCGGTGATGACCTGACGATTCGTACTCAGTCAAAGAATGCCGCTAACAACGGTAAAGATGTTGACGGTATCCGCACGCATGGGGCTAATACGCCGGATAACCCGGTCTTTATCATCACCGGGGATCGCACCAGTATTTATGTGGACGGTCAGGATGGTGACGGTATTAACGCTGGTTACAACTCCTTTAGCCAAGGTTGGAAAGGATCGGCCAGCATTTACGTCGGTGACGATCTGTATATTCAAACCACCGGTTACCAGGGGCGTGGTATCACTGCAAACGCAATGAAAGACGCTACGGAGGCCAAAAATACGATTGTCGTTGGCGACCGGGCACACATTGTGACGACCGGCGACGGCTCTGAAGGTCTTCGCACCGGGCGGAGTGGTTCCTCGATCCTGCTTGGCAATGACGCTACCATCGAGACGTCGGGTGCTTCCTCAACGGGGATTTATGCCGCCTCATCGTCCAAAACGGAACTGGGCAATAACGCCACGATTACGGTGAACGGTATCAGTGCACATGCGGTCTACTCCACGAACGCGACCGTGAACCTGGGCGACAAAGCGACCATTAGCGTGAACAGTGCTGGAAAAGCGACTTCATACAGCAAAGCCCCACGCGGTCTGTTTGCGCTTTCGCGCGGTGCGATAAACCTCGCCGGTGGTGCAGCCATTACCATGGCGGGCGATCACAGCAACGAAAGCTATGCCATCAGCACTGAAATGGGCGGTATCGTCGACGGCTCGGCGGGCGGTCGCTTCCTCATCGACGGTGATTTGCACGCCGCCAGCGGCACTGCGGCGATCAGCACGCTGGCGCAGCAAAACAGTACGATTAAGCTCAACATGACCGATAACTCGTTGTGGAATGGGGCGTCATATATCACCAGTGCCACGGCAGGGACGGGGGTTATCTCGCTGCAAATGCGCGATGCGACGTGGAATATGACCCACAGCTCAACGCTCACCGACCTGGCGTTAAACAGCGGGGCAGTCGTTAACTTTGGCCACGGTGGCGACGAAGCGTGGCAGACGCTGACCATCAATGAGGATTTCACCGGCAACGGCGGCAAACTGGTTTTTAACACCGTGCTTCATGATGACGCCTCCGAAACCGATAAGCTGAAGGTACTTGGCAATACGGCGGGTAACACGTTCGTGGTGGTGAACAACATCGGCGGAACCGGGGCGCAAACCGTAGAAGGAATTGAAATCATTGAAGTGGCGGGCAATTCCGACGGTACCTTTGAAAAAGCGGGCCGTATTGTTGCCGGTGCGTATGATTACAACGTGGTACAGAAGGACAACAACTGGTATCTGACCAGTTTTATTCCGGTCACTCCACCTGGTCCGGTTGACCCCGATCCTGTCGACCCAACTGACCCTGAGCCGGTTGATCCAGACCCCATTGATCCCGTGGACCCTGTGATCCCTGAGCCAGAAGAGCCTGTTGTGCCGCCGGTAACTGAACAGCAGTACCGCCCGGAAGCGGGCAGCTATCTGGCTAACAACTTTGCCGCCAATACCTTGTTTATGACCCGACTGCACGATCGTCTGGGGGAAACGCAGTACACCGATATGCTGACGGGCGAGAAAAAAGTCACCAGCCTGTGGATGCGCAACGTCGGCGGCCATACCCGCTTTAAAGATGGCAGCGGGCAGTTGAAAACTCAAAGCAACAGCTATGTATTGCAGTTAGGCGGCGACCTGGCACAGTGGAGTAGCGACGGTCTCGATCGCTGGCACATCGGCGCGATGGCAGGCTACGCCAACAGCCAGAACCGCACGCAGTCCAGTCTGACCGGTTACGCATCACGCGGTCAGGTTACCGGTTACAGCGTGGGTCTGTACGGTACCTGGTACGCGAATGACGCCGACAAGACCGGTACTTATGTGGATAGCTGGGTGCTGTACAACTGGTTTGATAACAAGGTGATGGGCCAGGAGCAGGCGGCGGAGAAGTATAAATCCAGCGGGGTAACCACCTCGGTGGAAGCCGGTTACAGCTTCAAACTGGGTGAAAGCGAGCGCAACAGCTACTGGCTGCAACCGAAAGCGCAGGTGGTGTGGATGGACGTGCAGGCCGACGATCACCGCGAAGCGAACGGCACCCGCGTGAAGGATGATACCGCAGGCAACCTGATGACCCGCCTGGGCGTGAAGGCCTTCATCAATGGCCACAACGCCATCGACGACGGTAAATCTCGCGAGTTCCAGCCGTTTGTCGAAGCCAACTGGATCCACAATACGCAGACCGCCCGCGTGAAAATGGACGATGTCAGCAACGACATGCGCGGCACAAAAAACATCGCCGAACTGAAAGTCGGTGTCGAAGGCCAAATCACCCCGCGACTCAACGTGTGGAGCAACGTGGCTCAACAGGTCGGCGACAAAGGCTACAGCGATACCCGCGGTATGCTGGGCGTGAAATACAACTTCTGATATAAGTGAGTAATGGAAAAGCCGCTGATTAATGGGTCAGCGGCTTTATTTTTTTTGGAAGCGGTATGTCGGATAAATGACATTAGTCAATAAGGCTCAGTCATAAAGCCATTTACCCGCTTTTGCTGACTCTGCCAGCATGCGGAGTGTTAATGGCTGTGGCTTATCGTCATCTCTGCTACAGGTAAAAATTGCATAAAGTATGAATGTCTCATTAGGCCAATATTTATAAAAATCGAAATTGGTGCAATCAACATTGAAAGTTGCAAAGTAAGCATCCATGATGTCTGCGCCCGTTTCACTGGCCCACACATAATCTCCCGTTGAAAGACTGGTATCGAGGGTGACTGGCCAACGCTTTTTAAAGAATAAGCTGGGTTTATTAAATGTTTCATCGTACCAGGCGATGACATCATTATCACTTACCATAGCTTATCTTTACCTCTGGCTATGGTGTTGTATTTAATTGTGGCTTTGTATGAAATCACACTCACGTCATAAGCCATTATGATAATCCCCAATATTGGAATCCATCTTCCAACAAAAGCGCCCAGATTTGTTACATATGCAAATTTTAATCGTCTTATACTTCCTGTAGTTAGGGTGGGTAAACGTCTGGTTTCTATATTTAACCAGTGTCGTAGCTGAGAGCTCAGAGGTGATGTCCCTGCTGTTGCCCCTATCGGCTTACCTCTGGTTGCGATCGTAGGTTGACCAAGTAAAATTAGACCCAAGGTCATGTAATCATTTACGCCAAATTGTTCACTGGTTTCATCAAGGAAAATCCAGAAAAGAAGTTCTCCTGCTGAAAGATTAGCAAACCCTCTGTAGAAATATGTACCGTTAAGCTCTTCGATAGTGTCCATATGATTTCACTTATTCGGTTATGCGTTCATTCCAGGCATCCGAATACTGGATATTACCATCGAGATAATGCCAAGTGATTTTATCGTAACGCAGCTGTACTTGTTCTCTATGACCAACATTGATGACAGTTTTAGTGTCATGCATCATCGGTGTTACGGATACAACTTTAACCCCTTCGAGGAGCATGTTGTAGTACTCTACTTCCTGACCTGCATTATTGATCTCGTACCACTTAAATTCTGCCGATTGCAAGCTTTGCCCTGTGGCAACGGCTTTAAAAAGATAAGGTGAAGCGCTATCGAATTCCTTCTCAAAAATCAGTGCGCCGTGCACACGTGTGCCAGTAAGCTTTCCTGTATTGCCATCCGTGGGGATGTAAAGGTTATGGCTAAACGATATCACCTCGATTGAGCGTTCGCGATTGGTTACATCAACAGATCCCTTTATAAGTGAGCCACCATCGTCTTTGAGCCAGAGATAAGCAGGAATTGCCATGTTAATAATCCATTTTGTTGAGAAAATAATATATGAGGGTTTTTACGGTTGGTTTGCAATAGTGAAGGTATTAATAATAGAGAAAAATAAATAAATTATTCTACGGCTGAATTTAAAATACTTATATATAAGTGGGATGATTGGTTATGGAAGAATAATTGATTTTGAAAGTAGACCGGATAAGCGTCAGCGCCATCCG
>NZ_SZWV01000115.1:0-1088 GCF_005280945.1 Citrobacter sp. wls718 | reverse complement strand
AATTAGCTCAGAACTTTAGCAACAACGCCCGCACCAACAGTACGGCCGCCTTCACGGATTGCGAAACGCAGACCGTCGTCCATCGCGATCGGGTGGATCAGGGTAACAACCATTTTGATGTTGTCGCCCGGCATTACCATCTCTACGCCTTCCGGCAGTTCGATGGTACCCGTCACGTCAGTCGTACGGAAGTAGAACTGCGGACGGTAGCCTTTGAAGAACGGAGTATGACGGCCGCCTTCGTCTTTGGACAGGATATAAACTTCAGATTCGAACTTGGTGTGCGGCTTGATAGAGCCCGGCTTAGCCAGTACCTGACCACGTTCGATTTCTTCACGTTTGATACCACGCAGCAGAACACCAACGTTCTCACCAGCACGGCCTTCGTCCAGCAGTTTGCGGAACATTTCAACGCCAGTACAGGTAGACTTAGCAGTCTCTTTGATACCAACGATTTCAACTTCTTCGCCAACTTTAACGATACCGCGCTCTACACGACCGGTAACAACAGTACCACGGCCGGAGATGGAGAATACGTCTTCGATAGGCAGCAGGAACGGCTTGTCAATCGCACGCTCTGGTTCCGGGATGTAAGAATCCAGGTAGCCAGCCAGTTCAACGATTTTAGCTTCCCACTCAGCTTCGCCTTCCAGCGCTTTCAGAGCAGAACCACGAACGATCGGAGTATCGTCGCCCGGGAAATCGTACTGAGACAGAAGTTCACGAACTTCCATTTCTACCAGTTCCAGCAGCTCTTCGTCATCAACCATGTCGCATTTGTTCAGGAACACGATGATGTACGGAACGCCAACCTGACGACCCAGCAGGATGTGCTCACGAGTCTGCGGCATCGGGCCGTCAGTCGCAGCAACAACCAGGATCGCGCCGTCCATCTGCGCAGCACCGGTGATCATGTTTTTAACATAGTCGGCGTGGCCCGGGCAGTCTACGTGTGCGTAGTGGCGAGACGGGGTGTCATATTCAACGTGAGAAGTGTTGATGGTGATACCACGTGCTTTTTCTTCCGGTGCGTTATCGATCTGATCGAATGCACGAGCAGAACCGCCGTAGGTTTTAGCCAGTACGGT
>NZ_SZWV01000112.1:0-3406 GCF_005280945.1 Citrobacter sp. wls718 | reverse complement strand
CATCAGGTTATCGATACCGTTCATGTTTTGTTCGATAACCTGTGTGACCGTGTCCTGCACGGTTTGCGCATCCGCACCTGGGTAGGTTGCGGAAATCGCAACGGCAGGAGGGGCAATAGTAGGATATTGCGCCACGGGCAGCTGCATGATTGCCAGCGCACCCGCCATCATCAAAATGATGGCCAGTACCCAGGCAAAGATAGGACGCCTAATAAAAAAGTTTGCCATGTCCTGTTACCTTATTGCGCCGCAGTCGCTGCAGGGACATCGGTGGTGGCTTTAACCTGCACGCCAGGGCGCGCTTTCTGTAAACCACTTACGATGACTTTGTCACCCGACTGTAAGCCTTCGCTAATCAGCCACTTGTCGCCAATAGCTTGCACGGCGACGACTGGGCGAGTTTCAGCCTGGCTCTTGTCGTTAACGACCATCACGGTGGCATCGCCGCGCGGCGTACGCGTCACGCCCTGCTGTGGAACGAGGATGGCATTGGGTTGAACGCCTTCATCAACGCGTGCGCGCACAAACATACCGGGTAGTAGAGTGTGCTGCGGGTTAGGGAATACGGCTCGGAGAGTGATTGACCCAGTGCTTTCATCAACCGTCACGTCAGAAAATTGCAACGTGCCTTTCAGCGGGTATGACTGGCCATTTTCCATCACCAGTTCGACGGTGCTGCTGGTGTTGTCTTTATGCAGACTGCCTTGTGCAATAGACTGTTTGAGGCGCATAAAGTCGTTACTGGACTGCGTCACATCGACGTAAATCGGATCGAGCTGTTGCACGGTAGCGAGTGCTGTAGCCTGACCATTAGTGACCAGCGCGCCCTCGGTGACGCTAGATTTACCGATGCGTCCGCTAATCGGTGATGTCACTTTGGTGTAGGCAAGGTTAATACGCGCGCTTTCGACAGCCGCTTTGGCGGCAATAACGGAGGCATCGGCCTGACGTGCGTCAGCAATGGCCTGATCGTATTCTTGCTGGCTGATATATTTTGTTCCGACCAGTGGAACATAGCGTTTTACCGTTAAGTGCGCGATTGCTGCCGCGGCTTCGCTTTTTGCCAGTTCACCTTTAGCGCTGTCATAGTCAGCCTGATAGGTCGCGGGATCGATCTGGTAAAGCGACTGGCCAGCTTCAACATCACTGCCTTCGGTGAAATTCCGTTTAAGTACAATCCCGCTGACCTGAGGGCGTACTTCTGCAATGCGAAATGCGCTTGTACGCCCCGGTAATTCGGTCGTCACGGCTAAGGGGGCTGACTCAACAACATGGACTGTCACCTGTGGCTCGGTGGGATGTGCCTGTGTTTCTCCTTGATCGTTACAGCCGGCGAGTAATGCAGCGGAGATGATGATGAATGAGGGCAGGAGCGAGAACCTGGCAGTTTTCGTCATTTCTATTCCTTAAAGAACCGAAGGCTCGTTATTTACCGGAGTAATGGCAGGTGATAACGCGCACAAATAAAAAATAATAGTTAGCTATCCTACAAATAATTAGCTTGCGATGTAAGCAATACTTATTTTGCGGCGTAATCCACGGCACATAAAAACAAAAAAAGAAGAAACAACTGCCCTTTCATTAAGCGAAGATTAGTCATGTTATGACTTGCATTAACACATATAGAAATAGGTATTGCATTGGTGAATGTATTTTTTCATTTTATTCACATTGTTTATTTGTGCTGAGTGTATGTAATGAAATGTTTTAGAACTCGTCTAAATAAAGGCTAAGTGATACATTAATTCCGTACAGTAAATATTAGATAAGAAAGTTTATCATTCCCTACTCTGTCTCAGGCATTCGAACCATGGCGAGAAAAACGAAAGCTGATGCCCTCAAAACGCGCCAGCACCTGATTGAAACGGCGATTGTACAGTTTGCGGCACGGGGTGTCGGCAATACAACGCTTAATGACATAGCGGATGCCGCTAACGTGACGCGAGGTGCAATCTATTGGCATTTCGACAATAAGAGTCAACTGTTTAATGAGCTTTGGCTGCAGCAACCTCCCTTGCGCGATCTTATTCAGGACCAACTCATCGGACGTTGGGGTGACAATCCGCTACAGAGGCTACGGGAGAAATTAGTCGTGGGTTTGCAATATATTGCAAAAATCCCCCGCCAGCAGGCATTAATGCAAATTTTATATCATAAATGTGAATTCCATAACGATATGATATCGGAACAGGATATTCGCGATAAAATAGGCCTTTGCCATCAAAGAATACGTGATTCATTACAGAAATGTATGGATGAAAATCTTATCGCCACCAGTCTGGATTTAGACGTTATCCTGATTATTTTACACGGAAGCTTTAGTGGGATAATAAAAAACTGGTTAATGAATCCAGTCAGTTATGATCTTTATGAACAGGCGCCAGTATTAGTCGATAACGTATTAAAAATGCTAAGTCCCGATGGCTGTGTGATGCAATTTGTTGAGCGCGAAAATCAGGTAGGGTAGTTTCGGCTGATCGCAGTCAGCCGCCATGGCATGACGGCTGGAAACACGCGTTAGCGGATGCGTTATTCAAGGTCGACGCAGTTGACCAGCTTGAGGGGATTCACCGAGTTCATATTCCGGCACTTATCATGCTCTGTTGTCATTAACTCAATCCACTGTATGAGTAGGGCATCAAAAAGAAAAACAAAGACAGCAAAAACAACCAGCCACCAATACTTGCGAATCATTACCAAATCCTGTGTATTCATACCCAAGCGTGCAGGGAATATACACGAAATCTCTATGCTGAAAAGCAGACTTACAATGCTTTTACTTTGTTGAAATTACGTTGTTCTTTTCAGCTAATCGGCTCTTTTTAGACAGGTTTTTTGTCTTTCGCTTTTTGACCTTTGCAAGGTCATTTTCTGAAAAGTGGGAGCTAATGCTCAGTCTTCTAAGCCCCATTTTTACGTATTCATCATTGACTTCGATACCGATAAATCTGCGATTCAACGCCACTGCCGTCGCGCCCGTGGTGAAGCTTCCTGCGAACGGATCTAACACAATCTCACCCGGGTTGGAGGACGCGAGAATAATGCGTTCTAACAGCGCCTGAGGTTTTTGGGTCGGGTGGTTTTCGTACTCATCCATCAGATAGCGTACGCGGGGAAAATCCCAGACGTTACCGGGCACCTTTTGATGATTGTACGGCTGAGGTGGGTTCTTTCGGTAATCGATTAGCGCGCGCTTGGCGCCCGTTTTAGCCTCAACCAGAACGTCATCACGATTAAAGGTATAGCTTTTCGAGTCTTTGACCATCATCAAGATAGGCTCATACATTGAGCCAAAGAAGTTTTTGGCCTGGACTCCCGAGCTATCATAGGACCACACGATGCGGCTTTTGATGGTGAAAAGCTGGCGACATTTGAGGTCGATATGATGTAGCCCCCTGAAACACCG
>NZ_SZWV01000113.1:0-22316 GCF_005280945.1 Citrobacter sp. wls718 | reverse complement strand
GGAGATTCAGGGGGCCAGTCTACCTTGATGTTCTTGCAGGAACTGCAATTTACAGGAGGAAAAAGGTGTTTTTGTAGTTATCTGGCGTTACGTGACAGTGTTGGTCAGATACTTCCACCTCTTCAGAGTTAAAGTTTGATATATGGGAAAAAAAACGCTCCCGGACGGGAGCGTAAGCCAGTGACTTCGGCGTCAAATGAGGGTCTAACAAGTGGAGCTGCGGGTTAATTCTGGGTGATCTGACTGCGATGCTTATCAGCCTGCTGCTGGTGAACAACGGAAGACTGACCATTATTCGCCTTCTCATGTACAGCTGCGGCCTTCTCATGCTCGCTCATTTCAGAAAATGACTTTGCTGTTTCGTTGGTAGCTCCGGGTTTAGCTTTCATCATTTTTTTATGCATTTCAGCCATGTCCTGGTGGGCAGCAGAATTGCTGTTTTGCATCATGTCATGGGACATTGCGGCCTGATCGTGACTGCTCATATCCATCATTGTCATGCTGTCTCCCTGAATTGCACTTTTTTCAGCAGATGACTGCATCTGGTGGGCAGGTGCCTGTGCATTATTTACCTGGTCATGCATGTTCATTGTCTCTGCAGCCATGGCAGATGAAGCGGCAGCCATAATGGCAACAAATGATACGAGAATCTTTTTCATGGTTGGGTCTCCGGTGTTTACATACCCAAACAATCAATGGCTTATAACAGAGAAAGCAGTTGATCTCAGGGCGGGTTAATCATCACTCCAGGAACCAGGTGATTGTGTTATCACGCTGCTCCTGATTTATGAATAATTATAAAAAACCGCCTCTGTTTATCGCGTGACTGAATGATGACAATTTTGTCACCTTCCAGGTTTCTCCTGAACAACGGGATTAATCCATTAACAGGCGCACTTTGAACACAATTTCACGCCCCTGCTGTTCTGCTGACAGCTCGCCGCCGTGAGCATGAATGATCGACCTTGTAATTGATAATCCCAGCCCCGCGCCTTCCGTGTTGTAGAACCTTGATGAGTCTGCGCGATAGAACCGGTCAAACAAACGTTCCAGATTAGCGGGAACCTGGCCGGACATCGTATTCGTAATCATCACGTTCACACAGTCACTGTCACGCTCAAGGTGTATCGCTGTACAGGTGTTATCGGGAGAATACTTGATTGCATTGGAAAGCAGGTTACTGAAAGCACGTCGGAGCATATCGCTGTCTCCGGCAACAACGCCCTCTCCTTCAACCGTGATTGTCTTTCCTGTTTCGTCTGCCAGGGGCTCGAACAACTCACGTAATTCATTCAGTTCGGCTGCCAGATCCACATCATGTTTATCCAGCCGCAGCAGACCATGCTCTGAACGTGCCAGAAAAAGCATGTCACTGGTCATTCGTGACAACCTTTTCAGTTCTTCCAGGTTAGCGAATAAAATTTCGCGGTAATGCGAAACATCCCTTTCCTTAGCCAGTGCAAACTGCGTCTGCATCATCAGATTACTGACTGGTGTGCGCAGCTCATGCGCGATGTCAGACGAGAAATCTGACAGTTTCCGGAATGCCCCCTCCAGGCGATCAAACATATTATTGAACTCCTGCATGGTCTCAGAGATTTCCGGCGGAGCCAGATCGGGATTTAGACGCTGATCCAGGCTGTGTACGGTCATGGAGGAAGCCAGACTGGTCATTTCCCGTAGCGGTTTCAGACCAATACGTGTGGTCAGCCAGCCCAGAAAAACAGAAATAAAGACCAGACCGATATTGAACCAGAACAGCCAGGTACTGAGTTTGTCCATAAACAGGGTGTGATACCCAGTATCCGTGGCAACCGTAATGATGACATGTTTGCTTTTACCCTGTTCCGGCGTCACGGCAACCCGCCGCGAGATACTGCGGTACACGGTGTTATTTTCTTCCGTCTGGATCATATAGTCGAGAATATCACCCGACTTATTAAGCAGGACCGCTGGAACAACAGAATTTTTGGCATAGAGTTCAACAATTTTTTCATTTTCCATGTTTTTTATAGAAATGAATAAGCCATTGTGCCCCACCATCGCATCGTTTATTTTTTCTGATAATGACTTAATATCCGTTTTGTTCCTGAACGTCTCTGTTTTAAGAAACTCTTCGGTGAGCTGAAGTTTACCTGTCAGAAAATCGCGGTCCTGATTATCGAAATAGCCATTAAGGGTGCTAATCAGGATAAAACTTGATAACCACCATACCGTAAGCATCACCGCAGAAAAAATCAGGCTCAGGCGTGTGGTCAGGGAAATTTTGAACCTCACTCTTCTCTGATCTCCAGGACATATCCGGCACCGCGAACGGTATGGATCAGTTTTGGCTCAAAGTCATCATCAATTTTACTTCTCAGACGTCTCACGGCGACATCAATCACATTCGTATCACTGTCAAAATTCATGTTCCAGACCAGGGACGAGATAAGACTCCTGGGTAACACTTCTCCGGTGCGTTGCAGCAGCAACTCAAGCAGAACGTATTCTTTACCGGTGAGATGGATCTTCTTCCCCGAACGGATCACGGTCCGGCGCACCATATCAACGGTCATATCGGCGATGGTGCAGACTGTTGCGGCCTGCGAGCGTGCCCGGCGCAGTAGGGTTCTTACACGTGCAACCAGCTCCGTAAAATCAAAGGGCTTAATCAGGTAGTCATCTGCGCCAAGCTCCAGTCCTTTCACTTTGTCCCGCACGTTGTCCTTTGCGGTTAAAAACAGGACCGGTTCTTCGTGCCCGGACTCCCTCAGTGCGCTGATGATTTGCCACCCGTCGAGGAAAGGCAGCATCACGTCCAGTATTATCAAATCATACTGTCCCTTCGACGCGGCCCCGAGACCATCGCGGCCATTATTAAAGAGATCGGCCTGATAGCCTTCCTCAACCAGTCCCTGCTGCAGGTAACGACCTGTTTTTTGTTCGTCTTCAACGATTAAAATACGCTGCATGGTCAACTCGCTGATATGAAAGTAAAAATCTCACGCATGAGCTTTGGCTGTCCCCTAGCTGACCTGAGACGGAGCAAGCATTCCGAGCCACGCTACGGCGCCCAGAATGATAATCGCAACAACGAATTCTGTCAGGATGCTGTTTCGCATCAGGGCAACGCTGCGATCATAATTCCCTTCCCTGACCATAACTTCAAGCCGGGGACCCAGGTGAAACCGGTTTGCTGCAGCCAGAAGAAGCATCAGAACAAACAGAGCCGTCTTGGCAAGCAATATCCTCCCCCAGGAACTGTTGAATAAGGGAGTTAAGTTACCCTCAGCAATATACAGATAGTTGACCAGCGCACTCAGGATCAGGGCTACAACAATCACCGTTCCTGCCGTGGCAAATTTTGCCAGGGAGTCAGATATCACAATGACGCTCTGTGCATTATGCTCGTTTCTGCGCATCAGCAGGATAGCAAATGCAACCAGAGCACCTGTCCAGGCACCTGCAGCGCCGAGATGGGTCAGATCGCTCAGTAAATGGAGATAGTAATGCAGACCGTCATGCATAACGGCGTGTCCTCCCCAGGCAAGTGTAGCCAGCGCCACGCCCCCACTCATCGTCATCAGCAGGCAGGACAATACTCTCTTATTAGTGTAAAGGAACAAAGCACCGAGTGTGGTAAACAGGGCACAGAGCCTGACAATCCAGCTAATACCCACATCAGTTTCTTCTATCACCATCTCGATAACATGGATGGATAATTCTCTGAGGTCAGTTACTCCACTCATGGCATTAGATACCAGGAGCATATTAATGCCAGTAAGAATGATGCCTGTAACAACAGCAAAGGTTATAAACGACCTGAAATTAGTCAGGTTATAGGTTTCATGTCTGACACCGCTTATTCCATATATCTGAAAAAATGGCAATCCAAATATTACCATCAAATCCAGATAAAGAAGAAAACGAATAACAATCATAATCAGGTCGTTCATAATATTACTTCACTGTAAAGGTGTAATTACCGGTAATAGGGTGCGTATCTGAAGAAACCGCGCGCCAGTCAACACGATAAGTGCCAGCGGGTAAAGGCTCTCGCGGAATAATGACCATCGATTTAGGGTCAGCGCCTGGCGCCACTTTTGCCGCGACCGGCATCGGAGAATGTGATGACATGCCTTTCATACCCGTCATCGTTAATTTTGCACCTGAGAATTTCACGGTCAGATTTTCCGAGAAATTAAGCTGAATCTTTTCCGGGGCCGCTACGGCTGAATCAGCCTGTGGCACAGAGCTTTTTAATTCCGGATGGGCCATAGCAGAGAAAGCAACGCCCATAACGAGGCCACCTGTAAGAATGGCTTTATTTAAAATCGACATTTTATTTACCTGTTTAGTTGAGTGTTTTATATCAGTGCGTTAAAACCAGATTCTGGCTCCCGCCAGGAATACTACCTGATGGTCTTTCTCACCTTCTCTTTTCGCCATATCGGATGTTTTCCCGTAAAGTTGATTCCAGGAAACGCCTATATAGGGTGCAAACTCACGGCGTATTTCATAGCGCAGCCGGAGCCCCAGCTCTGTGTCAGTCAGTCCCCTGCCGCGACCCCGCGATTCATCATCCTGACTGTAGAAATTCACCTCATAGGATGGCTGGAGTATGAGCCGGTTAGTCAGTAAAACGTCGTATTCTCCTCCCAGACGAAGGGCTGCTTTTCCGCCATTACTGACAAAACCCGTAATTTCAGACTCAAAATTATAGAGTGCCAGCCCCTGAAAACCGACAGCAGCCCAGGTCCGGGCAGAAGCAGGTCTGAAATCCTGCCTGACACCCGCAACCAAATCCCACCATGGGCCAACCGCATGTCCCCAGAGTAACTGCGCTTCAGCCGCCTCCGTTTCCCCATTGCTTCGTTCACCTTCACTCTTTAGCCAAATCCGATCTGTGTCGCCTCCAATCCAGCTGTTAACACTCCAGCTGAAATTGTTGGTGTTATCCGACCGTTGCCATTCCAGTTGATCCAGCAGAACCAGATAATTAATCGCACTGTCGTGAATCGCATGCCCCTGTAAATTGCCGAATGCAGCCTTCCGGTCGGCATCGGTAACAGGCGGAATTGGCGTTCTGCTCTCAGTTACAATGGGCTCCATTGACGTCATCTCAGTGAAATTCTCATCTGCTGGCATCTGCATGGCAGACATGTCGTGCCCGGCGTGGGGATCTGCAGAGACGGAGCCCGCCGCAATAGAAAGCTGTGAGGTAAACAAACCGGCGACCAGAACAGGTATGGCCTTCAAATTTCTCTTCATTCGCATCATTCCTCCACCCGGACTTCACGAAACATTCCCATTTCCATGTGATAGAGCAAATGGCAGTGATACGCCCAGCGGCCAAGCGCATCTGCTGTCACTCTGTAACTGCGTTTTGTACCAGGGGGAACATCTATTGTGTGTTTACGAACCATGAAATTACCGTTTTCATCTTCCAGATCGCTCCACATACCATGCAGGTGAATGGGGTGAGTCATCATGGTATCGTTGATCAGCGTGATCCTGAGCCGCTCACCGTATTTCAGCAGCACCGGTGCGGCATCTGAAAACTTGATTCCGTTAAATGACCAGGCAAACTTTTCCATGTGGCCGGTTAAATGCAGTTCTATGGTACGGCCAGGTTCACGTCCGTCAGGATCCTCAAAGCGGCTTTTCAAATCCGCGTACGTGAGAACCTTTCTTCCGTTATTTCGAAGACCAATACCCGGATCATTTAATTTCGGAGAGACGCTCATCGCCTGCATATCAACCAGTGGGTTATCCGTTTCTGACGCAGGATGACTTTGCATACCCGGCATTCCGGCCATCCGGGAATGATCCATACCGGCCATGCTGCTGTGATCCATGGGCGCGGAGGATGTCCCGCTATCCGGAAGGTCAGCACCGTCCATAGACATCATCTCTCCGCTGTTATCCATGCCTCCCATCTGGCTGTGGTCCATTCTTGCCATATCATGTCCCATTCCCCCCATACCCATATCTTCCATGGTCAACAGAGGACGGGGATCGAGGGGGGGAACGGCAGCACTTAACCCCTCTCTCGTGGCCAGTGTCCCTCGAGCGTAACCGGTCCTGTCCATGGATTGTGCGAAGATGGTATAGGCCTCACCCTGAGGCTCCACAATGACATCATAGGTTTCGGCAACGGCAATCCTGAATTCGTCAACGGTAACCGGGTTTACATACTGGCCATCTGCAGCCACGACCGTCATTTTCAGCCCGGGGATACGGATATCGAAATAGGTCATTGCCGAGCCGTTGATAAACCGTAAGCGTATCTTTTCACCGGGACGGAACAGTCCGGTCCAGTTTTTCAGCGGGGCCTGCCCGTTCATGAGATAGGTGTAGGTGTAGCCACTGACATCCGCGAGGTCAGTCGGATTCATTTTCATTTCAGCCCACATTTTCCGATCGGCAATGGTGGCTGACAGCCCCCTGGTATTCACGTCGCGGAAAAAAGAGCCAACGGTTGGTTTATTGAAATTGTAGTAATCCGACTGTTTTTTTAATTTTTTCAGCAGGCTGTGAGGATTTTCATCGGTCCAGTCAGACAACATGACCACATGCTCACGATCGTAAGCAAACGGTTCTGGCTCCCTGGCATCGATGATAATGGCACCGTATACCCCCTCCTGTTCCTGCAGACCGGAATGGCTGTGGTACCAGTAAGTCCCGTTCTGCTTAACCTTAAAGGTGTAAACGTAGGTATCATCAGGCTCTATGCCCATAAAACTCAGCCCCGGAACACCATCCATATTGGCCGGAAGAATAATGCCGTGCCAGTGAATGGACGTCTGTTCATTAAGACGGTTTTTGACCTTCAGGGTAATGGTGTCACCTTCTTTCCAGCGAAGAACGGGCCCCGGCAGGCCTCCATTGATTGTTTTGGCCTGACGCTCACTGCCCGTGATATTGACGGCCGTTTCACCAATGGTCAGGTCAAACTGAGTACCCTGCAGGGATGCGGCAACTGGCAGGCTCAGACTGGAACGCGCATTGAAACTCCATACGCCAAGACTTCCGGCTACGCCAGAGAGGGTTAACCCCTTCAGGAAAGTTCGTCGAGACGTTTTCAACAGCATGCGCATTCCCTTATTTAAAGTATGGTTACTGACAGAATTCGAGAACCGATTTAAATTAAATTACTGGTTCATCCACTTACAATGAAATGAATCTAGCACACCTTAAGAAACAAATTCATTACAATCGTGTAATGTACATAGCTGTATTACATTTACGTCATCTTCCCCACAGGTTGATTATTTTTATATATGATCATAAGGACATCTTTTATGTACCTCAGAAGGTAATTACACATGAATATATTAATCACGGCCACTGCGTTTACAGCTTTATTTTGTGGGGCAGCTTTTGCTCAGTCCAGTGATATTGCCCATGAAGCACATCGATTTGTTAATAATGCCTCAGCCGTCAGTCATGTGAACTCCTCGACGCATGAAAACTTACCGGACAGGGTTAATAAAAACAACACGCCCTCACTCTCTGAAATGAATGAACATGAAAGGGCCATTGTTGCTCATTCATTTATGAACAACAGCGCGTCCTATGCGCATCAGAAAATGATTGAGGAACATAAAAAAATGCTGTCCGGCAGTGATGCAAATTCAAAGACCTCGTCTTCTTCTTTTAACGAACTGAATGCCGGAGAAAAAGCCGCTCTCGTGCATGAGCAGGTCAATAATGCCGGTGCGGAAGCACATCAGACGCAGGCAAGAAAGCTTCGCGGGCTGTATTCGACCAGGTAACTGCAGGCGGGTTAGTGCTTAGCGTCAGGTGCGCAGCAGGGCTTTACTGACGGGTTACGTAGCAGGACATGAGCCCCATATTGCTCTGCCGTAACCTGTTTCAGTCCCGTTAATCATCACCGTCGGGCTGGTCATACAGTTCCCAGAGCTTCAGGAGCAAACGGGAAACAAGATATGTTACAAAAATGACGACCATCAACGGTGCTCCCGATTAACTGACAGATGACACGCCTCCTGAAAACCCCTAGCATACGCCGCAGTGTTCATGCTAACGGCGAATTCCAGTAAATGTATTCTACCGATGTCGTAAAAGAAAATGCCTACCTTTCAGCCACCCGCTCGGGGCTGGAATCGAACGAGATCGCTACTCTTCAGCGCTCCTTGCCTTCCCGGTTTAATCTGCGGCATTTGAAAAAAAATGAATCATTAAAACTCGTACTGCAAAAGAAAGCGGGAAAATCACGTGTCGTGGCCTATAAATTTACGTCCGGTTCATTTAATTACACGGCGTATCGTATATCAGATAAAAAGTTCTATAACCTTTCCGATACTTCCGGGAAAGGCAGTCTCGATTATCCGTTACCGGCCACAGCAAGACTCAGTTCGCCTTTCAATCCTGCAAGACTTAACCCGGTATCGGGAAAAGTGAGTCCCCATAATGGCATTGATTATTCCATGCCCATGAACACGAAAATAGTCAGCGTCATCGACGGAAAAATCACCCGGGCCGAATACAACAGCACCATGGGATATTTTGTTGAAGTAACAGGAAAAGCCGGTGTTAAAACTCGCTATCTCCACCTCAATAAAATACTCGTTACTAAAGGGGCCAGGGTTACCCGGGGAGGCGCTATTGCGTTATCCGGTAACAGCGGACGTTCATCCGGTCCTCATCTGCATTACGAGCTGGTCATCAATAACAATCCTGTTAACTCACTGGCGTTCCGGGCAGCGGCACCCGCTGATAACAAACTTGAACAGCATGCCTTTGCGCATGCCAGAGACTACGAACGATACCTGGACTGATAACGGGGCCGCGACGCGGCCCCGTCTGCCGGATTAATTTTTTTTATCGTTTTCACTTCCTTGATGTTGATGATCTCCATGCCCTCCGTGGCCGTGGAAAAGATGCATTAGCGGGCAGACCAGCAATAACAGATATGGCCAGTAACCTGCCACATGTGACCAGTGTTCGCGCAGGAGGGCAAATGCCACGATCGCGGCGACAGCAATAAGCGCATAGGTGGTACTTTTCATACTGGACTCCTTCTGTTCGTAACAGCCCCTTCACTCAGTGTTATTTCCCGAGCCTGACACTTTTCAGACGCAACGCATTCACAATGACGCTGACGGAGGAAAGAGCCATGGCCGCCGCCGCAATAACTGGCGACAGCAGTATTCCATACACAGGATAAAGCAGGCCTGCAGCCACAGGCACGCCAAGTGCGTTGTAGATAAATGCAAAAAACAGATTCTGTCGGATATTTTTCATGGTGATTTCTGACAGATGACGGGCCCTGTTCAGTATCATCAAGTCGCCTTTGAGAAGGGTGACTCCGGCACTTTCAATTGCCACATCTGTACCCGTTCCCATGGCTATTCCCACGTCAGCCGCTGCCAGCGCCGGGGCATCATTCACACCGTCTCCGGCCATCGCAACCACATGGCCAGACGCTTTCAGTCGGGTTATCACTGCTTTTTTGCCATCCGGCAGAATCCCGGCTTCAACCTCATCTATTCCCAGTTTCCGTGCGACTGCTTCAGCGGTAAGCTGGTTATCCCCGGTGAGCATAACGATGCGGATCCCCGCCTGACGCAAAGCTTTAAGCGCATCCGGCGTGGTTGCTTTCACGGGATCCGAGATAGCTATCAGGCCTGCAAGGTGCCCGTCTGTGGCCACATAGATAACGGTAGCACCTTCCATCCGCAACGTATCCGCAACGGCCTTTTGATTATCAATAACGATACTGTTTTCCTGCATAGCCAGTTCATTACCAATAACAACCCGTTGACCTTCGACATCGCCTGAGACACCTTTACCCGACGGCGCATTGAAATGAGTGACTGCGGGTATTGCGATCCCCTTTTCCTGTGCTGCTTTAACTACTGCCATACCCAGCGGATGCTGCGAGCCTTTTTCCACTGCGGCCGTTACACGCAAAAGAGATGTTTCCCCACCCGGATTGAGACTGATAATCCCTGTCACCGTCGGCGAACCTTCCGTGAGCGTGCCTGTTTTGTCGACAACCAGCGTGTCCACTTTTTCAAGACGCTCAAGGGCTTCGGCATTCTTGATTAACACCCCGGCCTGGGCTCCTTTGCCCACCCCCACCATTATCGACATCGGCGTGGCCAGCCCCAGCGCGCAGGGACAGGCAATAATCAGGACCGACACAGCCGCAATGAGACCGTGCGCCATCCTGGGCTCGGGCCCCCAGACAGACCAGATCATGAAAGCAACAACCGCGATAAGTATCACCAGAGGAACAAACCAGCCTGAAACGCTGTCAGCCATTCTCTGGATGGGGGCCCGCGAACGCTGTGCATCAGCGACCATCTGAACAATTCGTGAGAGCATCGTTTCATCACCGACTTTCTCTGCACGGATGATAAGACTACCTGTCTGATTAATGGTCCCCCCGATGACAGGGTCACCCTCCGTTTTGGTAACAGGCATAGATTCCCCGGTCACCATCGATTCATCAACGGTTGTTTTGCCTTCGACCACGATACCGTCGACCGGAATACTCTCTCCAGGTCTGATGCGGAGCTTATCGCCAGGCAGGACATCTTCCGCATTAATATCCGTTTCATGACCGTCATGATCCAGCCGCCTGGCGGTTTTGGGGGCAAGGTTCAGAAGTGCAGTAATGGCACCTGAGGTTTGTTCCCTTGCCCGCAATTCAAGGACCTGTCCCAGCAGAACAAGCACCGTAATAACAGCTGCGGCTTCAAAATAAATGGCCACCAGGCCATCCATGTTTCTGAACGATGCAGGAAACCAGGAGGGGAAGACGGTTGCAATGACGCTGTAAACCCAGGCTACGCCGGTCCCCATTGCAACAAGGGTAAACATATTCAGGGAGCGGTTACGTAACGACATTCCGGCCCGGGCGAAGAATGGCCAGCCACACCACAAAACGACAGGAGAGGCCAGAAGTAACTGCAGCCATGTGTTGTACTGTGGCGGTACTGTATTCCTCAAAGCGGGAAACAGATGAGAACCCATTTCGAGTATCAGAACCGGAAACGCCAGCAACAACCCCAGCCAGAAGCGTCTTGTCATGTCGCGAAGTTCATCACTCGTCCCCGTGGATGCCGTAGCTACGAGCGGCTCCAGTGCCATTCCACAGACAGGACAGCTTCCGGGACCACTACGGCGTATCTCCGGATGCATCGGACATGTCCACACACCTTCAGAAATCTCTTTCTCCGCCTGGCGGTGAGACTGTTTTATCTTATCAGGGCTGACTTCATGGTGGTCGTGGTGATGGTGATGTTCACTGGCATCTTCGGTAAAATAATGATCGGGATGGGCTTTAAATTTGCTCTCACAGCTGGCGGAGCAGAAATAAAGCTGATGGTCCTGGTATCGAATGCTGCTGTGCGCCTTGTCAGGCAGGATGACCATCCCGCACACGGGATCTCTCACCTTATGCAATGCGTGACTCTCGTCCGGGGATGATGTCTGCTCAGAAGCAGTCTGGTTGTTATGTTCCACTGCATTGTCATTTTTCACAGTAACTCTCCTTATGCATATCTGAAGCATTTTCTGTCTTCAGGATATGTCATGGATGCGATTACCACGAATGCCGCCGGCATAAGAGTGCCTGCTGCCGGCGTCCCGTTATCAGCCGTTCCGCTGACTATTCGATTCGCTGGAAGACTTTTTTACTGCCCTCCGGTGAGAATGCGATAACATCGTAAGCCTCTTTTCGGGCCCCCATCTCCATTCCCGGACTTCCTGCTGGCATACCGGGGGTGGCGAGACCGTATATACCCGAACCAGACTGCATGGCCTTATGTATCGTTGCCGCAGGCACATGGCCTTCAATGATCAAATTACCTACAACCGCGGTATGACAACTTCGTAGTCCAGCAGGAACAGCATGCTTTTCTTTCAGGGCTGACAGCGCCTGATCATTCATGACGTGAGTTCGCACTTCGAACCCGTCTTTTTCCATCGCTTTGCCCCACAGGGAACAACAGCCACAGTTTTCAGATTTGTACATATCAATGACTTTTTCACTCGCCATTGCAGGCAGTGACAGGCCGAGAGCCAGGGCCATTAGAATCACTTTTTTCATACTCACCTCTGTATATTATCGATATAAACCCTGACGTCAGGGTGAATCAGTGCAGAAGGACGCCCACTGGGGGCGCCCTTTCAGGGTTATGACACGCTTTTTTTATGTCTGCGCAGCCAGATTAATTTGTAGGCGGCAGGAATAATGAACAGGGACAGCAGCGGAGCCGTGATCATCCCACCAATCATTGGCGCAGCAATACGGCTCATGACTTCTGAACCTGCGCCGGTTCCCCAGAGTATTGGCAGCAGACCCGCAATGATCACCGCCACGGTCATGGCTTTCGGCCGGACACGCAGTACGGCACCATGATAGAGGGCTTCATCAAGACCTTCCGGTGTGAACGTCTCTTTACGGGACAATTCCGGGTGCGCTTCAATGGCATGACGCAGATACATCAGCATGACCACGCCAAACTCTGCTGCCACCCCGGCCAGGGCGATAAACCCGGTTCCGGTCGCCACTGACATATGGAAGCCCTGCCAGTACAGGAACCATATTCCGCCAACCAGGGCGAACGGCAGGCTCATCAGGATCAGCAGGGCTTCGTCAACCCGGCGGAATGCCAGATACAACAGGATGAAAATGATCATCACCGTCATCGGCACCATCAGCTTCAGTTTCTTGTTGGCATGCTCAAGCAGTTCAAACTGTCCGGAGAATGCCACACTGGTTCCCGGTCTCAGTTTCACTTTCTCGCTGATGGCCGTCTTAATGTCGTTAACCACCGACACCATGTCCCTGCCGCGGGCATCAACATAAATCCAGCTGGCTGGCCGGGCATTTTCGGTTTTCAGCATGGTTGGTCCAGAAACGACGTTAATATCCGCGACATCGCCCAGCGTGATCTGCTGCTTCATCGGGGTCAGGATCGGCATCTGTTTCAGCGCCTGCGGACTGTTCCGGTAATCCTGCGGGTAGCGAATGTTAATAGGGTACCGGGCCACCCCTTCAACCGTCTCACCCACCATAGCACCTCCGATTGCTGAAGAGACGAACAGCTGGACATCACCTACCGTCATCCCGTAGCGGGAGGCTTTCTCCCGGTTGATATCGATATCGATGTAGCGCCCGCCCTCAAGTCGCTCAGCCAGGACAGACACCACGCCAGGCACGGTTTTGGCTACCGCCTCGATACTCTGCGCCGTCGCGTCGATATCGGACAGAACAGTCCCGGACACTTTGATACCTATCGGGCTTTTGATCCCGGTTGAGAGCATATCAATACGGTTACGGATAGGCGGCACCCAGAGGTTTGCCAGACCAGGTAAACGGACTGTCCTGTCGAGTTCATCAATAATCTTGTCAATTGTCATGCCGGGACGCCACTGATCCTCAGGTTTGAGCTGGATCGTGGTTTCCACCATTTCGAGCGGCGCGGAATCCGTTGCGGTCTCTGCTTTACCGGTCTTGCCAAATACAGAAGCCACTTCAGGAACGCTTTTGATTAACTTGTCTGTTGTCTGCAGGAGCGCTGCAGCTTCTGCCGGAGAGACGCCAGGCAAGGTCGACGGCATATACAGCAGATCGCCCTCGTTAATCTTCGGCAGAAATTCACCGCCCACCTGACTCAGTGGCCAGATAACCGTGAAAATGGACAAGGCCGCAACCAGCAGGGTTGTTTTTGGCCAGTGGAGGACCCGCAGCAGCAAAGGATGATACGCTTTGATCAGCACCCGGTTCAGGGGGTTACTTGTCTCGGCAGGAATTTTCCCCCGGATCCAGAATCCCATCAGAATAGGAATGACGATGATGGCCAGTGCGGCCGCTCCCGCCATGGAGTACGTTTTCGTGAATGCCAGCGGGCCAAACAGACGACCTTCCTGCCCTTCCAGGGTAAAGATAGGAATAAAGGACAGGGTGATGATCAGCAGGCTAATGAACAACGCGGGTCCCACTTCCACGGAGGCGTCGGTAATCACCTTCCAGCGGGTGGCGTTGTCAATCTGCTCACCCGGATGCTGATGATCCCACTCCTCAAGCCGTTTGTGCGCATTTTCAATCATCACAATGGCGGCATCCACCATCGCACCGACGGCAATCGCTATCCCTCCCAGCGACATGATATTGGCGTTCAGTCCCTGGAAGTGCATGACGATAAAGGCGATACACAGGCCAAGCGGCAGAGAGATAATCGCCACCAGGGCAGAACGTACGTGCCACAGGAACAGAGCACAGACGATGGCCACCACGATAAACTCTTCCAGAAGTTTGGAGCTGAGGTTATCAATCGCCCGGTCGATTAACTGGCTGCGATCGTAGGTGGTCACGATTTCAACGCCTTCCGGCAGGCTGGCCTTCAGCGTCTCCAGTTTATCCCTCACTGCCGTGATAACGTCGCGCGCATTTTTACCCGACCGCAGGATCACCACGCCGCCGGCGACTTCTCCCTGGCCGTTCAGCTCGGCAATACCACGCCTCATTTCGGGCCCGGTCTGCACGCGGGCAACATCCCGCAGATAAACCGGCACGCCGTTCTCACCTGTTTTCAGGACGATGTTATTAAAATCATCAATGCTCTGAAGATAACCGCTGGCACGGACCATATACTCCGCTTCGGCCATTTCAACGGATGAGCCACCGGCCTCCTGGTTAGACGATTCAAGTGCCTGTTTCACTTCGGGCAGGCTGATACCGTACTGGGACAGTTTTACCGGATTGACCTGAATCTGGTACTGTTTCACCACGCCGCCAACCGAAGCGACCTCAGCCACGTTCGGGATGGTTTTCAGCTCAAATTTCAGGAACCAGTCCTGCAGAGAGCGCAGTTCTGAAAGGTCGTGTTTTCCGTTGCGATCGACAAGGGCATATTCAAATATCCAGCCCACTCCCGTGGCGTCCGGGCCGATTTCAGAGCTCACACCCGCAGGCAGTTTGCCCTGAACCTGATTCAGGTATTCCAGCACGCGCGAACGGGCCCAGTACAGATCGGTGCCGTCTTCAAAAATGACATACACATACGAATCACCGAACTGTGAAAAGCCACGCACGGTTTTTGCGCCAGGTACGGACAGCATGGTGGTGGTAAGCGGATAGGTGACCTGGTTTTCTACAATCTGCGGGGCCTGTCCGGGATAGCTGGTTTTAATAATGACCTGCACATCTGACAGGTCAGGCAGCGCATCGACCGGCGTGTTAATTATCGTCCATGTGCCCCAGATGCTGAGAAACAGTGCGCCCATCATGACCAGGAAACGGTTGGCGACAGAGCGCCGGATAATCCATTCAATCATCGTCGTCTCCTCAGTGCCCTGAATGCATATTTACAGGCTGCTCAGACATTGCTGGCATACTGTTTTCTGTTTTTTCAGGGTGGCGCATACGTTCCAGCGCGCCCGTAATATTGGCTTCGGAGTCAATGAGGAACAGGCCACTGACCACCACGGTATCGCCTTCATTCAGGCCGGAGCCAATGCCGGACTGTTGCTGTGATTCATGCAGAACGTGGATCTGTTTCGGCACAAACTTGCCTTCATCATCAACAGTAATCACGCGCTGTTCTTTGCCGGTATCGATAACGGCCTGGCTTGGTATCAGCAGCATCTCCTGGCTCTTGGTATTCAGTTTCAGATAGGCATTCATGCCCGGCTTGAGAAACTCATCCTTATTAGAAACCTGGAGACGGACCTGAAGCGTACGGGTTGTCTGATCCACGCTGGGAAGAATGTTCCATTTTTCGACATGGAATGTTTTATCCGGATAAGCCGGTACCGAAATTTCAAACTGCGACGTATCTTTCAGCAGATATGCGATAGATTCTGGCACTGCAGCGCTGATCCAGACCGGGTCCATCCCCTGAATCTGAGCCACTACTTTATCTTTCGAAATATTCATTCCGGTGCGCAGGTCAAACGCAGTAATGACACCATCAATAGGTGCTTTAATGGTAAAACGGGTCTGGATTGTGCGGGTTGAACGCAGCCTTTGAATATCCTCTTCCGGCATACCAGCCAGACGAAGTCGCTCCAGAACCCCTTTTATCTGGGTTGACGTACCGCCTGTACCGGATAACAGCAGGAACTCACTTTGTGCCTCAACCCATTCAGGAATGGTGATATCGATAAGCGGAGTGCCTTTCTTCACATGATCGCCAATCGTCAGGGGATACACTTTTTCGACGAAACCGTCAGAGCGCGCCTGCACAATGACAAACTGATACTCGTTGTAACTGACATTAGCCGGGATTGTCTGAGAATAATTCAGCATTCCTCGCGTGACTTTTTGCGTTTTTAATCCCAGATTCTGAACCTGCGTTGGATCGATACGGATCCCGCCACTGCTTTTATCGCCGCTTTCATCAGCATATTTTGGCACCAGGTCCATATCCATAAAGGGAGATTTTCCGGGTTTATCAAATTTGGTATCCGGTTTCATCGGGTCATACCAGAAAAGTACCTTTCGCTCCGGTGCCTTTTGTTCGGTTTGTACTGTTTTTTGTGATGAGTTTACATACTGCCAGGCAGTAACCGATATCAGCCCCCCTGCTATGAGGCTGCTGATAATTATTGCAGCATATTTTATCTTTAAAGAAGCCATACAATTTCTCGCTGAAAAATCAAAACACCTGGCATATGCGCCCGATCATTCATTCACAGTAATCCCTTAATGAATGTTCAGGCGCACTGGATGTATTCGCTCCGGACTGATAATCAGGATTGCGTAACGTTAATGCTTTTGAGTAAGGAGATATTGCCCTGCTGAATAAACGAGAAATCGACATGGTTGCCGGTTTTCAGGGCATTGATAGCGTCGTCTGCATTAACAAAAGTGAAGCGCATGGTCATTGCAGGCCAGCCCACAGCAGGGATTGCTTCGTGCGAAATGGTAATCTTTTTACTATTCATATCAATGTCTTTAACGACACCGGTGCCCTTGATAACCTGCTGTACCGAAGCATCACTGGCAGCATTCATATCGCCATGCTGATGTGTTTCAGCATGAAGACCGGCAGAAAACATGACAGAGAAGGCACCAAATAAAACGGCTTTAAGTGAATTACGCATTTTTAATTTCCTGATTAATTAAATAAATTTACTCTACCCAACCGCCACCCAGCGCGGTAAACAGATTAATTTCGTTAACCTGTCGGGAATAGGTAAGATCGAGAATGGTTTGCTGCGTAGCGAAGAGGGAACGTTCTGCATCCAGCACTTCGATGTAACTGACAGCACCACTTGCATATAATCCTCTGGCACGCTGGAGAGTTATCTGAAGTGAATCAAGATAACGCTGCTGTGACTCAAGTTGCTGGCTAAGGCTGTCGCGCAGCGCAAGCGTGTCGGAAACATCCTTAAAGGCTGACTGAATTTTTTGTTCGTAATTAACCACCGATTGTTGCTGGCGAATTTCAGCCAGCTTCAGATTGGCTTTATTCCTGCCAGCATTAAAAATAGGAATTTCAATTTTAGGGATAAAATTCCACATTCCACTTCCTGACGTAAACAGGCTTGACAGCTCCGTACTGCTTGCGGAAAGACCACTGGTCAGGGTAATGGAGGGGAAAAAGGCCGCTCGCGCTGCGCCAATATTGGCAT
Organism: Citrobacter sp. wls718; assembly: GCF_005280945.1. Classification (NCBI taxonomy): domain Bacteria; kingdom Pseudomonadati; phylum Pseudomonadota; class Gammaproteobacteria; order Enterobacterales; family Enterobacteriaceae; genus Citrobacter; species Citrobacter sp. wls718. The sequence goes on along the minus strand of NZ_SZWV01000113.1, from coordinate 4,715 downwards.
CAGCCGCTTTCAGCTGATATTCCGCTTCCATAATATCCGGTCGCTGCAGCAAAATTTGTGAAGATAGATTTGGTGGCAATTTTACTGGTGCGATCTCCCCGCCTTTCATCCCTTTTTCTGACGGAAGTGCGCGGTACGTTCCCAGCACCAGTTGCAGGGCATTGTTTGCCTGAGCCAGATCGCCTTCTCGTTTGGCTATTTCGGCGCGGGTACTTTCGATTTGTCCTCTCGCCTGTTCAAGTGCCAGAACGTTCGTACTCCCGGTCACGAGCTGTTGCTCAACGAAAGCATAGGACTGTTCATAATTTTTCAGCGTTTCCCGCGCAATACGGAGTTGTTCGTACGCCAGTTGCTGGCTGAAATAGCTCTGTGAAACGTTGGAGACCAGCAGGATGTGTACGGCCCGACGGGCTTCTTCGCTGGCAAAGTAGTTCTGGCGGTCAGCATCACTCATGTTCTTAAGTTTGCCGAAAAAATCGAGCTCATAGCTGAGCTCCAGTCTCGCGTCGTACTCCTGTGTGGTCGGCTTGTCACCTTTCAGACCACCGCTGTATGTTATCCCGGATGAGGCATTCAGCTGGGGATAACGATCTGCATCCGTGACGTTGAACTGGGCTCGGGCCTCTTCAACCTTCAGGGCAGCCATTCTCAAATCACGGTTATTAGTCAGAGCTTCACCGATCAACCGGGTAACCTGGGGATCGACAAAAAAGTTACGCCAGCCCGTATCCTGATAGCCATTTACCGCTGGCGTCAGGCTGTTATGGGACAGTGAAAACTGCTGGGGTACCGGTGCTGCGGGCCGCTGATATTCAGGCGCAAGCGACACGCAGCCTGCCAGGATGAATATCGTGCTAATGCTGAGTAATTTTAATTTGAACATAACGCTTCTCGTCCAGGCAGACCTGGTAAATGGTTCAAATGAAGTCCAGAGTATTGATAGGGGTACTTTACCTAACGCTCTCTGTTTGCCGGGTGACAGGATAATGACAATGTTGTCATTTTTGCTGTAATCCGTTGATAACGATCGTGGGCGCAATAGAATGACATTAGCAGCCAGCCGGGGAGCAAGATGAAAATATTGATCGTCGAAGACGAAATTAAAACAGGTGAATATCTCAGCAAAGGGCTTACAGAGGCAGGGTTCGTAGTGGATCACGCTGATAATGGTCTTACCGGATATCATCTCGCCATGACAGCCGAGTATGATTTAGTCATTCTGGATATCATGCTACCTGATGTGAACGGCTGGGATATCATCCGCATGCTGCGCACTGCCGGAAAGGGTATGCCGGTCTTACTGCTGACAGCCCTCGGCACGATCGAACATAGGGTCAAAGGACTGGAACTGGGTGCGGACGATTATCTGGTTAAACCCTTTGCGTTTGCCGAACTGCTCGCCCGGGTGAGAACCCTTCTGAGGCGGGGAAACACGATGATCACGGAAAGCCAGTTTAAGGTGGCTGACCTCTCGATTGATCTCGTATCCAGAAAAGTCAGTCGCGCCGGAAACCGCATTGTGCTCACCAGTAAAGAGTTCAGCCTGCTGGAATTCTTCATTCGCCATCAGGGAGAGGTTCTTCCCCGCTCCCTGATTGCCTCTCAGGTCTGGGACATGAATTTTGACAGCGACACTAATGCGATCGATGTCGCAGTAAAGCGACTCCGCGCTAAAATAGACAACGATTACGGGACAAAGCTGATCCAGACAGTCCGGGGCGTGGGCTACATGCTGGAGGTCCCGGATGCATAGCAAACCTTCCAGACGCCCTTTCTCACTCGCTCTGCGGCTGACCTTTTTTATCAGCCTGTCCACGATACTGGCTTTTATCGCCTTCACCTGGTTTATGCTGCATTCTGTTGAAAATCATTTTGCCGAGCAGGATGTCAGCGATCTTCAACAAATCAGCACCACACTGAACCGTATACTGCAGTCCCCGGTGGATCCGGATGATAAAAAAATAAGCAAAATAAAGGAATCAATTGCCAGCTACCGCAACGTTGCCCTTTTGCTCCTCAATCCCAGGGGTGAAGTGCTCTTTAGCTCAGCTCAGGGGGCGGCACTACGCCCGGCAGTGAATTCAGCAGATTTTAGCGAGCACAGCCGCGCACGGGATGTCTTTCTCTGGACGGTGGAGGATCCTGCGGGACCGATGGATACCGGGTCCGAAATGAAGATGGAAACATACAGGATTATCGCCTCCTCTGGCCAGGCGACATTTCAGGGCAAACAGCAGAACTATGTCATGCTGACTGACCTCTCCATTAATTTCCATCTCCATTACCTCGATGCGCTGAAAAAAAATCTGATTGCGATTGCCGTCGTGATAAGCCTGCTGATTGTTCTGATCATTCGCATTGCTGTCCGTCAGGGGCACCTGCCCCTTCGTAATGTCAGCAATGCCATTAAAAACATCACCTCCGAGAATCTTGATGCGCGGCTGGAACCGACACGCGTTCCCATTGAGCTGGAGCAGCTGGTTATCTCGTTCAATCATATGATTGGAAAGATTGAGGATGTTTTTACCCGCCAGGCCAATTTCTCTGCCGATATCGCGCACGAGATCAGAACACCCATCACCAATCTGGTGACGCAGACTGAAATCGCTCTGAGTCAGGATCGAACGCAGAAGGAACTTGAGGATGTCCTCTATTCCAGCCTTGAAGAGTATAACCGGATGACCAAAATGGTCAGCGACATGCTGTTCCTGGCACAGGCGGACAATAATCAGCTGATACCTGACAGGGTTCGGTTTGACCTCAGAGCAGAAGTCATGAAAGTCTTCGAGTTTTTCGAAGCCTGGGCCGAAGAACGCAATATTATGCTCAAATTTAACGGGATGCCCTGCCTGGTTGAGGGAGATCCACAAATGTTCAGAAGAGCGATCAATAATCTGTTATCCAACGCCCTGCGTTATACCCCAGAGGGACAGGCAATCACCGTCTCAATAAGAGAGCAGGAGAGCTTTTTTGACCTTGTGATTGACAATCCGGGGAAACCAATCCCTGAAGAGCATTTATCAAGGTTGTTTGACCGTTTTTATCGGGTGGATCCGTCCAGACAACGAAAAGGAGAAGGCAGCGGCATCGGCCTTGCGATTGTGAAGTCAATCGTGGAAGCACATCACGGAAGAGTGCAGGTGGAATCGGACGTACACTCAACGCGTTTTATCTTATCCGTGCCCAGACTGGAGAAAATGATTCCGGACACCCAGTGCTGGGAATAAAGATTTAAATGACAAAGATGTCATTAGCCTGTCATGCAGCAAACAGAAGCCATTCGATATAATTAGTGCAACTTATCAGGAAGGCTGGATTGCTTTATCAATATCCGGCGTCAGTGGACGCCAGGAAATGAATATCCAGTCCCCTCCCGGAGAAATAAACACTTCCGAACCTGTTTCAGTTATGGAACTGAAAACACCGGTTGTACTCCCCCGGACATCACTAATTAAGAAATGGAGAGTTATCATGAAAAATATCGTATTAGCATCCTTGCTGGGCTTTGGCTTAATTTCTTCGGCCTGGGCCACTGAAACCGTGAATATCCATGAGCGGGTCAACAATGCACAGGCACCTGCTCACCAGATGCAGTCTGCTGCGGCTCCTGTCGGGATCCAGGGGACTGCACCTCGTATGGCCGGTATGGACCAGCATGAACAGGCCATTATTGCTCATGAAACCATGACGAACGGGTCGGCGGATGCGCACCAGAAAATGGTGGAAAGTCATCAGAGGATGATGGGAAGTCAGACCGTTTCCCCTACCGGGCCGTCGAAGTCATTAGCGGCAATGAATGAGCATGAAAGAGCTGCAGTTGCCCATGAATTTATGAATAACGGTCAGTCTGGCCCACATCAGGCCATGGCCGAAGCGCATCGTCGCATGCTCAGTGCAGGCTGACGGCGAGGGAAGTATCTGTGCTGTCCTTATTTCCTTGATAGATTTTTCCGTAACCGGATATATGGCAACATCTTTGCCCCCTACAGGGGGCATTTTTATCAGATTCTGCTACAGTTAACGGGCATCAACGCTAAAAGGATATTTTTTATGAAAGCCAGAAACACTTTATTTGCAGTATTAATGTTATCCCTGCCAGCGATTTCAGCAGAACATTCAGAAATGAAAATGACTGATATGTCTACCTCGGCTTCGTCACAGGAATATATGGCTGGCATGAAAGACATGCATGACAAAATGATGGCTGCCGTAAATGAGTCCGATCCCGACAAGGCTTTTGCGAAAGGCATGGTAGCGCACCATGAAGGGGCAATAGCAATGGCTGAGACCGAGCTCAAATACGGAAAAGATCCGAAAATGAGAAAGCTCGCGCAGGACATCATTAAAGCTCAAAAAGGTGAAATTGAGCAGATGAATAAATGGCTTGATAGTCAAAAGTAAACATTGTAGAAATGTCACGACAAGCGTGATTTTACATCGTTCCTGGGCGCGGGAGTCGGTTAATCTTTATATAATTCAAACCCGATTAATTTCGGGTTTTTACTACTCTGTACTCCGGTCCTTTGTTGAGGACCGGAATATATGCACCTGAGATGCTTATTTAATACATTATCTCGTCATGGATACAATGTCGCTCAGGATCTCAACCAGCTCGCTTCTCTCCTGCGTTCCGTCATGATAGGTTGATCTTGAGATGATTCTTTCTGATGTCATCTGAGGCCAGAATTTATCTAGGGAAGGTGCGAATAAGCAGG